>CAZJFM010000026.1:28025-30398 GCA_964545365.1 uncultured Candidatus Competibacteraceae bacterium
TCATGCCTGTGAGACGGGAGGCATCCCGTCTTTACGTCACCACTTATCCATCCCATTAACTCAGTCTAACCAACTTTTTCCTATACGCCGTAAACACCGTTGATCTGGAGACAAAGCCAACATACCTCCCCTCCTGCTCCACAGGCAGATTCCATTGCTGGGTTTCCTCAAACTTTTTTACCACTTCCTTTACGGGCGTTTGCAATTGAATACGAGCGGCCGGCTCATCCATCAACTGAGCTGCTGTCAACACTTCATATTGCTCGGTATTGAACATCACCGATTTTAGGGTTTCTAGGGATATGACTCCTTTCAAATGGCCGTCCTGATTAACCACCGCAAAAATATTGCGTTTGCTTTTACGCACCACCTGCACAATATAGCCCAAAGAATCGTTTGGCGATACCATACTTACATCGGTTTCCAGCACTTCTTTCAACTCCATCTGTTGCAGCAAGTCTTGGTCCTTGTGCCCGGTAAAAATCTGCCCTTTCCGGGCCATACTCAATAGCTCCATGGAATAGGGTCGATATGCGCGCGCCATCAGATAAGCACTAACACTCACAATCATTAGAGGAATCATTAAGCCATAGCCTCCGGAAAGTTCGGCAATTAGAAAGATGGCCGTAAGCGGCGCAAACATAACCCCGGCAAGAACTCCGGCCATGCCAACCAGCACAAAACTATTCTCCGGCAATTTGGCCAAACCGGTCTGATTGAGCAAACGGGCAAAGAAAAAGCCTACAAAGCCGCCGGTAAATAAAGAAGGGGCAAAATTGCCGCCATTTCCTCCTCCATGAATGGTTAGGCTGGTGGCCCACACCTTGAACAAGGCAATAAGCCCTGATAGCACCAGCAAACTCCAGCCCATGGGAAAGGCTTGGGGCAATTCATAAGCATCTAAAAGAGCCTCCGCATCGCCGGTAAACAACTCGGTTATGGAATGGTAACCCTCCCCAAACAAAGGGGGAAAAAGGAAACAAAGAGCCGCTAAGGCAACTCCTGCACCCAGCGCCCGCCACCATGGGTTCTTTATACGCTCCAGGCGGCGCTCAGTCGCCCTGTTCACATAGGCGTAGTACAAGGAAACCGCACCACAAAACAAGCCAAGCAATATGTAGTAAGGTACATTTCTGTAATCAAAGGTCTCCGAAAGTGGTACGTTAAACAATATGGATTCCCGCAAAATAATATGCGAACATAATGCCCCGGACACCGCCGCAACTATAAGTGGGATAAATTCCGTTATGGCTATACCCGCAAGCACGACTTCTATCGCAAACATCACGCCGGCAATTGGGGCATTAAACACCGCCGCTATACCCGCAGCTACACCTGCTGCCAAAAGCAAGGTTCGGTCTTTGTAGGTAACATGATATACCCGTCCAAAATTTGAGCCAATCGCCGCTCCCGTAACCACAATGGGGCCCTCCAATCCGGAACTGCCCCCCAAACCTACAGTCACTGAGCTGGTCAGCAATTGACTGTGCATGCGAGAACCGGGTATCATACTCGACTTGCGCGCAATGGCGTGCAGCACCCGCGCTATGCCTTTGCCATCTTTGCCTTTGTACACCCGGCGCACCAAAGCCACCGCGGCCAAAATACCCAGCAAAGGAAAAAAAGGAAGAAAAAAAGAGGGGTAGTCAAAAGGGTTTTGCTCAATAAAAAAGCGGTTGATAAAATGCACCGCAGTCTTAAGCAGCACCGCCGCCAAACCTGCCGTTAGCCCCACCAAAATACCGCTCAACAGCAAAAAACTTTGCCTGTCTAAGCGACTTTGCAGCCAACGCAAAGGAAACCGATGCCACAGAAGCCTTCGCTTCCATCGTTGATGGCTCATACCTCCAGTGTTCCCTTGGTCATAACCACAAAGGTACTCAGGCCCGCCAAAAGTCCTAAGAAATCTACCAAACGATGCGCACCAGCCCGTTGCCCGAACGAATACCCGTGCTCATTTGCGTATTTATATTTCCCGGAGCAGACACATAACCTGATCCGCCGCCCCCGCCATGGCTTCCACCCTGACCTCGGCCGCCTTGACCAAAGCCGCCAGAGGTTTCGCCGGAACCTCCATTGCTTCTGCTTCTACAAGGCTTTACCTCGGGGCCCCTGTTCTATGTACTGTTCATGTAACTTATCCTCCCCTGGTTCCGGGCTCCCTTGCCCAAAGCTTGCATGGCGGGCTTCCGGTTGCTCCGCAAAGCTTTGCAGCCTCAGCCACGCCCTGCATCGCTTTGGGCTTCGGGCGGCCCTACTCCCGGTCGGGGGGCCATTCTTTGAGACCATTGACGCGTTGCTATTCTGGCGGCGATCCAGCCCTGACTGTAACGTCAGGGTCTGCGTTACGGCCAAATCTCAAGTTTTTTATCC
>CAZJFM010000027.1:0-13364 GCA_964545365.1 uncultured Candidatus Competibacteraceae bacterium
TTTAAGCGGAGGAAAGAAGAAGTAAAGGCCATTCATCATTCACCATTTATCATTATCCATTAGCGCGGAAAAGGTGGCACGCCAAGACGCCAAGGCGCAAAGGTTTCAGCACAGTAGAGTCTATGCGTGAAACAGCTGGCGCCGTGAAGCGCCCTTTTGCGGCTTTGCGACTTTGCGTGAAACCCTTAGCGCAGTATAAGGGCACGCAGGGATGCCAAGGCGCAAAGGTTTCAGCGGAGGAAAGAAGAAGTAAAGGCCATTCATCATTCACCATTTATCTTTACCCATTAGCGCGGAAAAGGTGGCACGCAGAGATGCCAAGGCGCAAAGGGGGGGTGTCGCAAAGGTTTCCATGGGGTGTGGCTTTAGTGCGAAAAAGGAAGCAAGCCAAAACGCGAATAGGCAAAAAAAAGGGTGGCCAAGCCACCCTAAGAACATCAAACACAACAAAAAAATTATCTAATTTTTTCGACCAAAGCTTTGAAAGCTTCTGGGTGTTGATAAGCTAAATCGGCAAGGGCCTTGCGGTTTAGCTCAATGTTGTGTTTGTGGATTGCGCCCATGAATTGAGAGTAACTCATTCCATGCTCCCGTGCACCGGCGTTGATACGCTGGATCCAAAGCGCGCGAAAATTGCGCTTTTTGTTACGGCGATCTCGGTAGGCGTAGCCAAGGCCTTTTTCAACCGAGTTTTTGGCGACTGTCCACACGTTTTTCCGGCGGCCATAGGAACCTTTGGCCAGCTTTAAAACCTTTTTCTTTCTTGCTTTAGCGGCTACTTTGTTTGCGGAACGTGGCATCGTATATAAAAATTAATGAATAGCAAATGGCTTACTTGAGCAACATCAGTTTAACGTTTTTCACGTCGGCAGGATCCATCATGGTAAAATGGGTCAAGTGGCGCTTACGCTTGGTTGCTTTTTTGGTAAGGATGTGGCGTTTAAACGCATGCTTCCTTTTTACTTTTCCAGTACCGGTAATGGTAAAACGCTTTTTGGCGCTGGAATTGGTTTTCATCTTTGGCATGACGATACAATATATGCCTTTCGGCAGGTTTATTTCTTTTTCTTAGGTCCAATCATCATAGTCATTCGCTTGCCTTCTAATTTGGGCAGGTTTTCGACCTTTCCATACTCCTCAAGTTCTTGAGCGAACTTTAGCAGGAGCATTTCTCCTTGGTCGGCAAACAAAATAGACCTTCCTTTAAAGAACACATAGGCTTTTACTTTAGCGCCTTCTTCCAGAAAGTTTTTCGCATGATTCAATTTGAATTGAAAATCATGGTCGTCGGTCTGGGGGCCGAAACGAATTTCCTTTACGATTACTTTGGTTGCATTGGCTTTGATTTCCTTTTGCTTCCTTTTTTGTTCGTAGAGGAACTTTTTATAGTCGATAACTTTACAAACGGGCGGATCGGCTTGCGAGGCAATTTCGACCAAATCTAAGCCGGCATCTTCTGCAATTTGCAATGCGTCTCGCAAGGAGTAAATGCCGTTTTCCACGTTATCTCCGACCACACGCACATTTGCTGCACGTATTCTATCGTTGATTTTATGCTCGGGTTCAACATTTACCCGGCGGGGCCTAAATGGTTTGCGGTGTCTCAGTGTTTCCTCGTTTGGTTAATTATCGGTTTGTTCTTTTACTTGCTCATGCACCAATTTGACAAAAGCATCTACTTGCATAGATCCTAAATCGCCCTGTTGATGAGCTCTCACAGACACTGTTCCGGTATCGGCTTCTTTTTCACCGATAATAAGCATGAAAGGTATTTTTTTCAGCTCACTATCACGAATTTTTCGGCCGATTTTCTCGGTACGTTCGTCAATGAGGGTGCGAATATCGGAATTATTCAGCAATTGCAAAAGTTTTTGAGCGTATTCGTTGTACTTGTCGCTAATAGGTAAGATAACTACCTGCTCAGGACTTAGCCACAAGGGGAAATTGCCGGCACAATGCTCTGTTAATACAGCAATAAATCGCTCCATGCTTCCAAAAGGGGCTCGGTGAATCATTACCGGCCGATGCTTGGCATTGTCTGCTCCGGTGTATTCCAACTCAAAACGCTCAGGTAGGTTGTAGTCCACTTGAATGGTTCCCAACTGCCATTTACGGCCTAGGGCATCCTTGACCATGAAATCCAGCTTTGGGCCGTAAAAAGCCGCTTCGCCGTACTCAATTACGGTGTTCAAGTCGCGTTCCTGAACCGCCTCCACAATGGCTTGCTCCGCTTTCTCCCAGTTTTCGTCGCTACCTATATATTTGGACCGATCCTCCTTACTCCTAAGGCTAATTTGGGCAGTGTATTCCTTAAAAGAAAGGGCCTTAAACACAAACAGCACCAAATCAATCACCTTTACAAATTCGGCTTTCACCTGTTCGGGAGCACAGAAAATATGGGCATCGTCTTGTGTAAAACCTCGAACGCGGGTTAATCCATGCAGCTCCCCACTTTGCTCGTAGCGATACACGGTACCAAATTCGGCATAACGGATGGGCAAATCGCGGTAACTACGGGGCTGAGCTTTAAATATCTCGCAATGGTGCGGGCAATTCATGGGTTTGAGCATAAACAGCTCGCCTTCCTCCGGAGTTTGAATGGGCTGAAAACTATCTTCGCCATATTTATCCCAGTGTCCGCTGGTTTCGTAAAGCTGCTTGCTTCCAATATGCGGAGTAACCACCGGCTGATAACCGGCCTTTTTTTGTGCATCACGCATAAAGCGCTCCAAACGCTCTCTTAGTTCAGCACCTTTGGGCAACCACAAGGGAAGCCCCTTCCCTACCCTTTGGCTAAAGGTAAACAGCCCCAATTCTTGGCCAATTTTTCTATGGTCGCGCTTTTTGGCTTCCTCCAAACGCACCAAATATTCCTCCAACAAGCTTTGCTTAGGAAAGGAAATGCCATAGATGCGGGTTAGCTGCTTGTTCTTCTCATTCCCTCGCCAGTAAGCTCCGGCAATGTTCAAGAGCTTCACTGCTTTAATGTATCCGGTATGAGGCAGGTGCCCCCCGCGACATAAATCGGTAAAGCTCCCCTGATCGCAAAACGTAATTTCCCCGTCGGGCAAAGCTTCAATGAGTTCTACCTTGTATGGATTGTTCCTGGCTTTATAAAATGCAAGGGCATCGGCTTTGCTTATGGGATACAGGCGAAACGTATTGTTTTGCTTGGCCAACTCCATCATCTTCTTTTCCAAAGCAAGCAAATCGGCCTCGCCCGGCATTTGGTCTCCAAAATCTATATCGTAATAAAAGCCGTTTTCTACCGGAGGACCAATAGTGAACAAAGCTTCCGGATACAATTCCTGAACCGCCTCGGCAAGCAAGTGCGCCGAAGAGTGCCAAAATGCAGACTTCCCTAATGCGTCATCCCATGTAAGCAAGGTCAAACGGGCGTTGGCCGTGAGTGGTGTAGAAAGCTCCGTAAGCCTTCCGTCTACATCGGCTACCAATACTTTTTTGGCCAATCCATGGCTAATGGACTTGGCTACCTCTAAGGCGGTAGTTCCTTCAGGTACTTCCCTTTTGCTGCCGTCGGGCAATGTCAATTCAATGTGGCGCATAGCGTGGCAAAGATAGCCATTCCCATGAGAGCTTGCCAATACCTAAGTATATTAGAAACTGCAATAAATCCAAAGAAGATTGTTGCCTTAATTGGGAACAAAAAATAGACATTTTTAGAGCTTATCCGTACCTTTTCGCTCTATAACCAGCAAAGCACAATATGTTTCGTTCCCTTATTCTCTCTCTAGGTCTACTATCTTTAAGCGCTTTTAGTTTGTTAGCTCAGTCCGTGGGCATCAATACCCAAACTCCGGACCCCTCCTCTGCTCTAGAAGTGCAATCTACCAACCAAGGTATACTGGTTCCCAGACTTACCGACGCCCAGCGCCAAGCCATTGCAAATCCGGCTCAAGGACTCCTAATTTACAATACCGACAGCCGCTGCTTCGAGGTTTTTGGAGGCACATTCTGGGACAAATTTGGCTGCGAATGCGCCAGCCAGCCCGGCCAAATTACGGCACAGGCCGATACCATCTGCGGCGGAACCAACGCCCAATTGAGCTCCACAGGAAGCAACGGAAGCCTCCAATGGGAAGTTTCGACCGATAATGTCAACTGGTCACCCATTCCGGGAGAAACTGGAACCAGCCTCAGCATACAAGT
Source organism: uncultured Candidatus Competibacteraceae bacterium (assembly GCA_964545365.1). GTDB lineage: Bacteria > Bacteroidota > Bacteroidia > CAIKAF01 > CAIKAF01 > CAIKAF01. The sequence goes on from CAZJFM010000027.1 coordinate 4,171, forward strand.
GCCCAACCAAGGACCCAACCAATACTACCGACTAACTGCTTCTACCCAATCGTGTGGTTCCTCCAGCTCCAACGGATATTTAATTGTGGTAAACCCCATATTGAACCCACCCGCCTCCATCACCGGACCCAGCAGCGTGAATCCCAACCAACAAAACGTAAGCTATTCCGTGGCGCCTGTTTCCGGTGCCACTTCCTACACTTGGACCGTCCCCCCCGGAGCTAGTATTGTTTCCGGCCAAAATACCACGTCTATTGTGGTGAACTTTACCACAGGACAAGGAAACATTACCGTTACCGCAAACAACGCCTGCGGCAATTCCCAGCCTCAAACCCTTGCCGTTTCTGCCGGCAACCAAATCAGCTGCCTGGCCATCAAACAATCCAACCCAAACGCACAAGACGGTGCCTACACCATAGATCCAGACGGGCCCGGCGGCAATGCCCCCATTAGCGTTTACTGCGATATGACCACCAACAATGGCGGCTGGACCGAAGCCGTTACTTTTGTAAACACCACCAACGAGGACCTGGCTTGCCCCAACGACAATGCTTGGTTTGACCGAGCCGTAGATTGGACCATGGCCGGATGGAGCGGAAACGAGGTCATGGTGCAAATGATTGACAACAACAACAACATCGTATACAGCGGTTGGGGCACCCGAAACAACAGTTGGTCCTACAACAACATGACCTCCAGCAGCTCAAATTCGAACCAGTACAACCATGGCTCCGACCACAACAACCCAGTTAGTTTAAATACCGGCCACCGACTTACCATAGCCGGCAAAAACTCCAGCAATAGCGGCTGGGGTGGCAGCTGGGGCAACGGCTATGTGCTCAATGTGCAACGCAGTCCTTTTGGCTACGCCGAATTCATTGTTGTTTCTGCCTTTCAATACCGGCAACCGCAAAACGGCTGCAACACCCGCTCATTTACCAGCTACAATGCCGGCCATGAACTCATGTTCGACAATGCAGGCAACATCGGCACCAACAGCGACGCCCCACTCACCAGCGGCGAACGCTTCTTTGGAAGATTTCGTTTCTTCGTGCGCTAATTCTAAAAACCCATTTCTATGATTTTACAACAAGACCTCAGCAGTTGGATGGACAGCATAAAGCCCCTGGCTCTGCAATACGGGGGACAGTTTATTGCCGGACTGGCAGTGCTGTTTTTGGGCTGGAAGGTCGTTGGCTTTGTGGGCCGCCAAATCGAAAAACTTATCGAAAAAAAGGAGCTCGATCCTACCGTAAAGCCTTTCATCAAGTCTCTGCTTAAAATTATTTTACGAGCGGTGGTTCTTGTAGCGGCCTTAGGAACCATGGGGGTTGAAATGTCGGCCTTTGCCGCCCTACTCGCCGCCACCGGTGTCGCCATTGGCTTGGCACTATCGGGAACACTCCAAAATTTCGCCGGTGGATTGGTGGTTCTTATCCTTAAGCCCTTTCGCGTGGGCGATGTAATTGAAACCTCCGACGCCACCGGAACCGTCACCGAAATCCAAATTTTCCACACCTACCTCAAAACCTTCGACAACAAAATGGTGGTTTTGCCCAACGGACGCATCAGCAGCGACCGGGTCACCAATTACAACGTCTTGCCGCAGCGTAGGGTCGATTTTGTGTTTGGCATCGGCTACAACGACGACCTCAAACAGGCCAAAGCCTTGCTGATGGAAGTGATTGAGAAAAACGAAAAAATCTTGAAGGATCCCGCCCCCTTCATTGGCCTTAACGAACTAGGAGAAAGCTCTGTAAACCTTGTAGTTCGGGTTTGGGCCAACACCCCCGATTATTGGGAAGTTTACTTCTACATGATGGAAGAAGTGAAAACAGCCTTCGACACAAACGGCATTTCCATTCCCTTCCCTCAGCGCGAGCTGCACATTGTGCACGGAGAAAACCCGTCCTAAAACATTGATATACAAACAAGAAACACCTTTTCTTTGGGAAGGTGAGACCGTTGACGCGTTGTGTTTTCAAGTTTTTAACCCTGACCGAAGCGTCAGGGGCTTAAGGCGCGTACAAATCGAAAAGCCGGAGTTTACTAATGGTAAATGAGGACTTTGAGATTTGGACGCAACACCAAGTCGCCGCCAGAATAGCAACGCGTCACCGGTCTCGTTTTTTTTAGGGGGCCTATTCCGGCTCTCCGCTTTAGCTGCCTTGCAAACATCGGTTTGGGCTGCTTTTCAAAGGGGCTTGCTAAAGCGCCGCCCTTTTCAAAGCGCCCAATCACGCTGTTTCCTTCGGCAGGCTACCGCGTCCATCCGGGGCCCGGACCGAACGAAAAGCCCGGAAAACCAAGACTTAGGTAGCCATGCAGCGAGGAGTTTGAGGCCTTAGCCGAAAACCCCGGAGCCATGCGCTACCTTAGCCTTGGTTTGAGGACTTGAAGGGAGGGCCGGAAAAGCCCCCCAAAAACTCTATTGCTTAATTAAATGTCGACTGTAGCTCTTGCCTTGGGTTTGGTCCACCACACGCACCATGTAAATGCCGGAGGCCAAGCCTTCGATGTGGAGGAGCATTTGGCCCTCAAATTCCATAACTCTTAGTTGCTGCCCGCTGAGGCTTAGGAGCTCCAATCGGTACTTTCTGCTAGGGAGGCTAAGCTTTACCCAGTCGCGGCTGGGGTTGGGAAACAGCTCAAAACCAAAGGCGTCGGCAGATGAAAAACCGGTGTTGGGTAAACCAATGATGCTGATGTTGCCTTGGGCATCGAAGGGGTCGGACCATTGTTCTGCGGTGTACACGGCTGTTCCACTTAGGGTTCGCAAAAACGCTTCCAATGCTGCTTTTTCGTTGTTGGTGAGCTGCAAATTCTGCCCTTGTCCCCCGGGACCGGCCAGGCGGTTGTCCAAATTTGGGTTGCCCGGAATCGGCTGAATAAGGTTATAATGATCAATTACTTCGGCTAGGGTGCTTAAGCTACCGTCGTGCATAAAGGGACCATTTTGTACGCCGTTGGGGTTCACCAAATCCCTTAAGCTGGGAGCTCGGGTGTTGGTAAAGTCGGTGGCACCGGGGCTTCCGGCAACGCCAACCACATTGTTGTTGCCGCTGTTGGGACCAATGTCGAATTCGGGCGCTCGGTGGCAGCCCTGACAACCGGCTCCGTTGGGCGGAGGCGCCGTAAAAATGGCTTTTCCCTGGTTCTCTTGTTGGGTAAAATTAGGAAAGGGAGCTCCGGGGTTTCCGGTTTGGGCCAAGCCTGCATCGTATTTGCTGTCGAAGCTTTGAATGGAGCGTACAAACTGCGCCAAAGCTTGCTGCATGCGGTTTTCCGTAATGGTGGGGTCGCCAAAAGCCCAAGTAAAAAGTCCGGGATAATAAGAAACCGTGTCTAAGCGTTGAATGAGCGCATTCAAATCCGGGTCGCCGTTGGTGCCGCTAAAGCCCATTTCTATATGGTCCTGAATAGGCATGGTGCTTTGATTTTCTAAAGAGGTGGCACGCTCATCCCAGAAAAAGCGCTGCTCGTCGGCGAAGCGGGCATTGATAAGCCGCATGCTGTGGCGACCGGTAAGTTCGCCATTTAGGCCTACGGATTGCAAGGCGGTGTCGCCAAAGGCAAAGGCTTGCTTGTGGCAACTTGCGCAAGCAATGGTTTGATTGGCCGAAAGCTTGGTGTCGTAGAATAAAATGCGCCCAAGGGTGGCCTTTTTATTGTCGGCCAAATTGTTGGCCGGCGTATTGTCTTTGGTAATGTAATTGGGAATGTTTTGCGTAGCGTAGCCAAAGGGGTTGTTCAGATCAATGGCCGCCACCAAACTCCCCAAAAGCAAAAGGGTGGCAAGCATCAGGCTTAATTTTTTCATGGCAATTGGTTTTATTGGTTAGACGCTGAAAAAAACAAAGTCCTTCGCACCTTTCGAATTTTATTAATGGTTATCCATTCCATGCCTTGGGGGTCGTCCTTTGGGTGGCGGGACGGGTTGCAAGATGCGGTGCATCAATGCTTCTTTTACCTCAGGAAATTTAGCTTTTTGATCGGGCCGGCACAGCGCCTCCAGGAACTGAAAATGGGCCTCGGTTTTCTCCAATTTTTGAAGCATACAGGCTTGAATGCTGTCCAAAGCCCCTTGCTTTTCCAATCCATGGGTTTCAAAATACACTTGAGTCCATGCGCGTTGCCTTTGGTCTAATTGGAGCATAGCGCGGTGGTGTTCTTCGGCATTTTTTCTAAAATCCTTGGCCTGTTGGGCATCAAAATCCAGCATTTCCACCACCATGATTTTTGGAGGCGGCAGATGGGGCGAGTGATTTTGTTGGTGTGCGCGCGTAAGCACCCAGATATTGGCCGCCATAAGCAGGGCGACTAAAGAAATGGGAATCCACATCCAGGTTTTCATTCGGCGTAGGGGTCTAAAGGTGTAGTAATGGAAGTCGCGGAATAGCTTCCGTCCGTTTGGCCGGAACGTTTCAACAGGCTTAAATTAAGTCCCAACAACAACAAAAGAGAGGCTGCCGCGGACCACCAAAGGGTCAAGCTAAGTTTCCTTTGCCTGTGGACATTCTTTAATAGGCGCGGTTTGAGTTCCGGAGGAGCTTTAAATTCCGGCACTGGACCTTGGTATGGGAAATCTGAATGCATAGGTACACTGTTTGACGAGGAATTCAATAGTTTCCTTCGTTTGTAGGAGAATGTAATCTTTGTTTTAGGTTTTTCTTGCCGCGTTGCAGCAAGGATTCCAAGGATTTAAGAGGGATCCCCAATACTTCGGCGGCCTTTTTTTGGGGCAAGCCCTCTAAAAAAACCAAGGTGATGGCCACCTTTTGGCGGGGCGGTAATTGTTCCATGGCCTGCCAAAACCGGTGCATTTGCTCGGCCTTTTCCAAGTCTGCCTGAGGGTTATTTGAATCTAAAAAAGCAAGGGTATCTTCTTTGGCTTGAGCTCGTTGGTTCCAAACGGCATAGCCTTTTCTTTTGCGTTGGCGCAGCCGATCGAGGCATTTACGGCTGGCGATGGCATAGAGCCAAGTGGTGGTGGTGGAGTCGCCTTTAAAGCTGTTGGCTTTATCGGCCACTTTCAAAAAAATATCTTGGCAAAGCTCCTCTGCCTCCTCTTTGTTTTGCAACAAACGCATGCAAAGCTGAAATACAAAATCGGCGTAGCGATCGTAAAAAGCTTCAAAGGCTTTATCGTCTCCGGCAAGCCATTGTTCCAGTAAAGCTTTGCCTTGAGGCAAACGTTTGGGGCTTAAAAGAGTTTGGGAATAAACCTGCCGGTTTTGCGAATGTATTCGGCGTATTCCGGGTATTTTTCCTTGGAAATGCCTTCGCTAAAATCAGCGCTTCCCCTAAAAAGAATGAGCAGCAACAAGCAACCAGCCATAGACCAGTTGATCCACAAGCCCGTAGCAGCGACACTAAAGAAATAGAAAACGACCCAAATGCTTTGTTCGGCAAAGTAGTTGGGGTGACGACTTATTTTCCAAAGGCCTGTGTGGGTAAATCCCTTGGCGTAAACACCTTCTAAAGGCTCGCCCGCGTTTATACGGCGGTATTTCTCCTGCTGATACATCCACTGTTGTTGGTCTGCAACAGTTTCCATTACAATCAAAGCTACGATTAAAGCAGCTGCAAGATAATCCAACCACATCAAAGGAGTTTCCAAGCCTTGATAGGCTACCATAATAGGCATGGTAAACAACCAAATCAGAAAACACTGGTAACCGGAAATAAAAAAGAGGTTAAAGGCCATCCAAGCCCACTTTCCCGAAAACTCAGGCTTTTGGCGCAATACGGCCCAGCGGTAATCTTCTTCTCCTTCCCAAAACTTCCAGGAATAGCCGCCTCTACGCGAAAAATTATAGGAAAGTCGAAGCCCCCAAAGGCTTACCAAACTTGCCATAAGTACCAGCCTTGGGTCCCAATCGCCGCGCCAGGCAATGTGCCAAGCATAGACCAATGGAGCAATACTCCAAATTTTGTCGACTTGGCTGTAGTTTCGGGTTAGAGTGCTGATAATAAATGTACCGGAGGCAAAGCCAATACAAATGTACAGCGACTCCATGAGCACGGATTTTTGGTCCGCCGACATGCTAGAGTCGTCTACATAAAACGTTACAATGGGCAAAACAATCAGCGTAACAATTAGAATAAGTACCGTCCTTACCATGTGCAAAAGATTTGGATAAAAATAGACAAATTAGGAATCCAACCCCATCTATAGCTATAAAGGATATTTTTCCTGCCAAATGGGCAAACGTTGAGGTAGTGTCTTCATTTGCTGTTGGTTGCTGTCCCAACAAGATTCCAATCGGTGCAAAGCTACCAGAGACATGGCATCGGTAATCTCCCCACGGTGAGCCATGGCAAATACCTCCTCCAATTTAATCCTTTGAATACGTAGCATTTCGGTCTCATCAGGTTGGGGCTTTCCTTGAGTCAAGCCTAAAGCCACAAAAAGGGTGGCATGTTCATTGGTTACCGAATTACTGGTATGCAGGTCGGCCAAGAAATGCCATTCCTGTGCCTCTAAGCCTGTTTCTTCTTTCAATTCTCGTTTTGCTCCTTCCAATAAGGATTGCCCCAAAGGCGAACCGCCTTCGATAATTTCCCAAGAATAATGGTTGAGCGGATAACGGTATTGCCCCACTAAATAGGTAAAGCCCTCCTCATCAATAGGTACAATACCTACGGCCAAATTTTGAAAGTTTACTACGCCGTAAATTCCGATATTTCCGGAGGGATTTACTACCTCATGTTCTTGAACCTGAATCCAAGGGTTTTTGTAAATGAGGTTACGACTTAGCGTCTTCCAGGGGTTCTTGCTCATTTATTTGGAATCCTTCCCGCTGCTTTTACCGGTGTCAGACTTACCAATGGCTTCACGCATGCTGGTATCGCTTTTGATGTTCTGCATCTTGTAGTAGTCCATCACGCCCAAATTTCCGCTACGAAAGGCATCCGCTAGGGCTTTGGGTACTTCAGCTTCCGCCTCGATAACTTTGGCCCGTGCTTCTTGTGCGGCAGCTTTCATTTCTTGCTCCAGGGCAATGGCCATGGCGCGTCTTTCTTCGGCTTTGGCTTGGGCAATGTTTTTATCGGCTTCGGCCTGATCTATTTGCAGCTGTGCACCAATGTTTTTACCTACATCAATATCGGCAATGTCAATGGACAGAATTTCAAAAGCGGTTCCTGCATCAAGACTGCGTGACAGCACAGTTTTGGAAATACGGTCGGGGTTCTCGAGTACTTCTTTGTGCGAAACAGCAGAGCCAATCGAGGAAACCACCCCCTCGCCAATACGGGCAATGATGGTGTCTTCTCCTGCGCCACCAACCAAGCGACGAATGTTGGCACGCACCGTTACCCGTGCCTTGGCAATGAGCTGAATACCGTCTTTGGCCACGGCTGCAACCGGTGGCGTATTGATTACTTTGGGATTCACCGACAATTGTACGGCTTCGAACACATCCCTTCCTGCCAAGTCAATGGCAGTAGCCGTTTTGAAATCTAGGTCAATATTGGCCTTATCGGCACTGATTAAGGCATTGATTACGGGCAAAACCCTACCACCGGCCAGGTAGTGGGCTTCTAAGTCGTCGCGCAACACATTTAAACCTGCTTTGGTGGCAATGGTCATAGATTTAACGATAATGCCGGGTGGTACCTTTCGAATGCGCATAAAGGCCAATTGAATAAGGCTTATGCGTACTCCGGCAAACTGAGCCGATATCCATAATCCAAAGGGAAGGAAATAGAAAAATATGAGGAAAAACAGGAGAATTCCGGCGAAAATAATGCCGATCAATACCAATGGGTTGTTCATGATTCTGTGGATTTACGGATGAATATATGTTGATTTTCTATGCGCAAAATTTCGACCGGAGTATCGGCGTCCAGCATATCGCCTTTGGCGTAGACCTCTTCGATGAAGTCACCAAATTTAGCCCGTCCAATGGGGTTGCAGCGACTCAGAGTAATGCCTTTGTCGCCTACTTGAAGTTTGTGGTCCATTCCCGGACTTTTGGATGCAATTTTTCCTTTGACCTCAAAACGCTCCCAAGTACGGGTTTTGAACCCAAGGTAACTGAGCACTCCTGTTACGGCTAAGGTGAGGCCAAAGACCCACCATGCAGTGGCTTGGTCTAAATAAACAAAAGCGGCAATTACCCCTCCGGCTACAGCCAAAGCTCCCAATATCCCTCCTATGGTGGCGCCGGGAATGAAAAATATCTCGGCAAGGATTAAAATCATGCCGAAAAGGATGAGCAATATAACCGTAGTGAGCGTCATTTTCCGCTCTAAAGATAAGGGAAAATGGCAGAGCTCATGCGGGAATTCCCGAAAAGAAATTTACTGAACCGTAGCGGTAAGTCCGCGTTGCACCACCGTAAGATGCATTTTTTCAATTATCGGTTCCGGGCCGTGCTTCACGATACACTTGCCCTTGTAATGCACCAAAAAAGCACATTGCTCGGCTTGTTCCGGAGCATGGTTGCATACTTCCATTAACGTGCGTATGACCCAGTCAAAGGTATTGTGGTCGTCGTTGTGTATAACCAATTGTCTTTCGTCACCTGAAAGGGTCAGTAGTTCGCTATCTTCTTCCTCTTTGGGGTTCCAAGAGTTATAAAACATATACTGCAAGGGTTTGTAGGAACTCATAATTGCCCGCAAGTTTGCAAAAAAAAGCATGCTTGTCAAGTGCTTTACCTGTTTTTCCTAAATAACCGTTTGCAAACTCTATTTTTACAAAAAAAAATATGCGCCTAGGAATCCTCAGAGAACGTAAAAGCCCCCCCGACTTTAGAGTCCCTTTGTCGCCCAATCAGGCTGCTTCTCTAAAGCAAAACCACCCAGAAACTGATTTGGTGGTCGAGTCCTACCCTGAGCGGGCCTTTTCCGACCGGAAATACCAAGACGCCGGTTTAGAAATCCGTCAAGAGATGGAAGACTGCGATGTGCTTTTGGGCGTAAAGGAAGTGCCCATAGAGGCCCTGATTCCCCATAAAACCTATTTCTTTTTTTCCCATACCATTAAAAAGCAGCCCTATAATTTAAACTTGCTAAAAGCAGTTTTGGCCAAGAACATTCGACTCATCGATTACGAATGCTTACGCGACGAACAGGGCATGCGAACCATAGGCTTTGGGCGCTACGCAGGAGTAGTGGGAGCCTATCATAGTTTGAGGGCCTGGGCTCTAAGGCAAGGCAACCAAGATTTACCTGCACCTCAAGAT
>CAZJFM010000027.1:13464-30357 GCA_964545365.1 uncultured Candidatus Competibacteraceae bacterium
TACCTTAAGCCGGCGCATATGCTTATTACCGGTCATTATTGGGCAGAAGGTTCGCCCAATTTGTTCCAACACGAACAAATTAAGAACGATTTGCCCTTGCTTCAGGTGGTAGGCGATATAAGCTGCGATATAGACGGCCCCATACCTGTTACGCTGAGGCCATCCACCCTTGAAGATCCTTATTATGGAGTGTCTAAAACGGAAAAAAGGATACTCGACAAGGCATTTGATCCGCAAGGCATTACGGTAATGGCTGTAGACAATCTGCCTTGTGCTATGCCGCAAGATGCTTCCGAAGACTTTGGCAGCGAATTGCTCCCTATACTTGATGCATTCCTACAAAACCCAGAAGCCGAAACCTTTAAAAAAGCCACCATCGCTCAAGAAGGAAGTCTCGGAAAGTACTATGATTACCTAGCCGATTGGGTAGCGGGAAAGGAATAAAAAGGCCCTGTTCCTGGTCTTTTAGGCCTTTTGCAAATCTTCCACAGCTTGGTAGCGATCGGAAGCTCCAAAAACCGAAGAACCGGCAACCAAAACTTGTGCACCTGCCTTTTTCAATTCGGCCGCATTGGAAACACTTACCCCTCCGTCTACCTCTATGAGCACCTTCTCTCCTCCATTTTGGTGGAGTAAATGGCGCGCTCGTTCTACCCGCCCGTAGGTAGCAGGAATAAACTGCTGGCCACCAAAACCGGGATTCACACTCATAATTAATACCAAATCCAAAACCGGAGCCAAATCCTGAAGTATGTCCAAAGAACTGTGCGGATTAAAGGCAAGGCCGGCCTTCATGCCAAGGTCACGAATAGCAGATAAGGTGCGGTGTACATGAGTACAAGCCTCAACATGAACCGTTAATACATCTGCGCCAACGTCCTTAAATGCCGCCAAATATTGCTCAGGCTGCTCAATCATTAGATGCACATCTAAAGGTTTGGTGGCACGGGCCTGTATCGCTTTGATGACAGGAAACCCAAAGGAAATATTAGGCACAAAACGGCCGTCCATTACATCCAAGTGAAACCAATCGGCTTGGGAAGCATTGACAAAATCAACGGCTTCATTGAGCGCTCCAAAATCTGCACTTAGAAGAGAAGGAGCAACAAGGGTATGCGCATGCTGTGCCATGCGTCAAAGATAGTGTTCAGAAATCAAGGACAAAAAGAGTAGTAGTTATCGCATCAACCCAGATAGCCTTTAAGCATTTTACAACGGTTGTTGTGCTTGAGACGTCGAATGGCTTTTTCTTTAATTTGACGTACCCGTTCTCGGGTAAGGTCAAATCGAAGACCTATTTCTTCCAGGGTCATGGCCTGTTCTCCGCCCAAACCAAAGAACAGACGCACTACGTCGGCTTCTCTGGGAGTAAGTGAGGCCAAAGAGCGTTCGATTTCCCCACGTAAACTTTCGTTCATTAAACCATTATCTGGTGCCGGACTATCGCCGGAGCCCATAACATCGTACATATCGCCTTCTTCTCCGTCTTGCAATGGAGCATCCATACTAATATGTCTACCGGAAGATAATATGGAGTCCTTCACCTCCTGCTCATTCATTTCCAACAATTCGGCTATTTCACCGGCCGATGGCTCCCGCTCAAACTGTTGTTCCAATTCCGAGAAAGTGCGGTTGATTTTATTGATGCTTCCAATTTTATTGAGTGGTAAACGCACAATTCTGGCCTGTTCGGCTAGCGCTTGCAAAATAGATTGACGAATCCACCACACGGCATAAGAAATAAACTTGAACCCCCTTGTTTCGTCAAACCGTTTGGCCGCTTTTATAAGCCCCAAATTGCCTTCATTAATTAAATCAGGAAGAGTAAGCCCCTGGTTTTGGTACTGCTTGGCAACAGAAACCACAAAGCGCAAATTGGCCTTAACCAGTTTCTCCAAGGCTGCCTGATCGCCCTCCTTAATGCGCCGAGCAAGATCGACTTCTTCTTCCGGGCTAATGAGATCTACCCGACCAATTTCCTGGAGGTATTTGTCGAGGGATGCCGTATCTCGGTTGGTGACCTGTTTGGCAATTTTTAATTGGCGCATGGAATAAACCCCGTTTGGTGCTTTTTCTTATACGATATTCATTTAAGATTTGTTTCAAAAAAAAACGGCCTGCATGCAGGCCGTTTCCTAAAAAAAAATTAAACGTTAGTAGCGTCTGCGGTTACCGCCACCACCACGCCGATCTCCATCGCGGCGATCTCCATCGCGATTTTGTGGCCTAGGTCTTGGCGCGGGCTCTACCCAACCTTCGGGCTTAGGCAATAAAGCCCGTCGAGACAAGCGCAACTTTCCGGTAGATTCGTCGACCTCGATCAATTTCACTTCCAAGCTGTCGCCTTCGTTAAGCACATCGGCAATATCGGGCGTTTTTTCCCATGCGTATTCCGAAATGTGCAACAAGCCTTCTTTCTTAGGTAAGATTTCTATAAAAGCTCCAAACGTGGTAATCTTTTTCACAGTGCCTTTGTAGACTTCTCCTACGTCAGGAACAGCAGTAATGAGTTGAATCCTTAACTGCGCCTCACGAATGCCTTCGGGGTCGGCACCGGCAATTTCAATAATGCCTAAATTACCTACCTCCTCCAAACTAATGCTGGTGTTGGTTTCACGCTGCAATTCTTGAATGTGCTTTCCTCCGGGGCCAATAACTGCACCAATAAAATCGTTGGGGATTTCCATGGTTACAATACGAGGCACAAATGGCTTAAACTCATCTCTTGGATTGGGTTGTGCCTCTTGCATGTTTTGCAAAATATGGGCACGACCTTTGCGCGCTTGCTCTAAAGCTTCGGTAAGCACTTCAAACGAAAGGCCATTTACTTTTATGTCCATTTGACAAGCAGTCAGCCCTTTATCGGTACCAGCGACTTTAAAGTCCATATCGCCCAGGTGGTCTTCGTCTCCCAAAATATCGGAGAGAATGGCATACTTTCCGGTTTCTTCATCGGCAATAAGGCCCATGGCAATGCCCGAAACGTGGCTATGGGTTGGTACCCCTGCATCGCGCAAGGCTAAAGAACCTGCACAAACCGTAGCCATTGAACTGGAACCGTTGGACTCTAAAATATCGGACACAATCCGTATGGAATAATCGAAAGTATCGGGAACCATAGGCTTAAGCGAACGCATGGCCAGGTTGCCGTGCCCTACTTCTCTACGACCGGTTCCGCGCATAGGGCGGGCTTCGCCTGTGGAGAATGGAGGGAAATTATAGTGCAGCAAAAAGCGGTTTTTACCTTCAATCACAGCTCCATCTATGATTTGTTCGTCGAGTTTGGTCCCCAAAGTAACGGTAGTAAGGGATTGCGTCTCACCGCGAGTAAACACGGCGGAACCGTGTGCCGAGGGCAGGTAGTCGGTTTCAATCCAAATGGGACGCACCTCATCAAGTGCCCGGCCGTCTAAACGGCGACGCTCGTTGAGTACCGCATCACGAACCGCTTTTTTCTCCGTATCGTGAAAGTAGGTTTTGATCAAAAAAGCTTGTTCGGCGGCTTCTTCTTCGCTTAGGCCGGCCACAAACTCCTCGCGGATGGCCTTGAAGCGCTCGCCCCGTTCTTGCTTGTTGGCCAAGCCTTCTTTGGCGATGGCGTAGGCGCGATCGTAGCCAAAAGCATGGATTTTCTCGCGCAGAGCTTCGTCGTGCTTTTCGTGCTCGTAGCTGCGCTTTTGTGCGCCCACTTTCTCAGCCAATTCTTTTTGGGCCTGCACCTGTACTTTAATGGCGGCATGTGCGGCAGCCATAGCCTCCAGCAACAAAGTTTCGGGCACTTCTTTCATTTCGCCTTCCACCATAACAATGTCGCGTTCGTTGCCGGCAACCATAAGGTCGAGGTCTGCGCGCTCCAAATCGTTGCGGTATGGATTAATCACCATTTGGCCATCAATACGAGCTACCCGCACTTCGGAAATAGGTGAAGTAAAGGGGATGTCGGAAACGGCAATGGCGGCAGAAGCGGCCAAACCGGCAAGACAATCGGGAAGTAAGTTCTTATCGTGGCTCACCAAATAAATAAGCACTTGCGTGTCGGCATGGTAATCGTCGGGAAACGTTGGACGCAAGGCGCGGTCTACCAATCGAGAAATAAGAATTTCATGGTCGGAAGGTCGGGCTTCGCGTTTGAAGAAACCGCCGGGAAAACGTCCGGCAGCTGCATACATTTCGCGATAATCTACGGTAAGTGGCATAAAGTCCACTTCGTCGCCGGCTTCCTTCTTAGAAACGGCAGTGGCCAGTAACATAGTGTCGCCCATGCGCACCACTACTGACCCATCGGCTTGCTTGGCAAGCTTTCCAGTCTCTATGGTAACGGTCCGGCCGTCACCCAAATCAATGGACTGGGTAATTGGATTTAACATCATATCTGTCTAACTATTATGCACGGTAAGGATACAAAAAAAAGGCAAGCGTTACCGTTGCCTTTTTCTTTTGTTTATTTCCGAAGCCCTAATTCCTTAATAATGGCCCTATATCTTTCGATGTCTTTGTTGATAAGGTAATTCAACAATTTACGCCTTTTGCCTACCAAGGCAATAAGGGAGCGCTGGGTGCCAAAATCCTTAGGATTTTTTTTAAGATGCTCGGTAAGATGCTTGATTCGGTGGGAAAAAAGGGCAATTTGACCTTCGGCAGAGCCGGTATTGGTTTCTGAGCCGGTAATTTCCTTGAAAATGTTCTTTTTAACGTCGCTTGTCAGGTACATGTGCGGTAATCATCTGAATTAACAGGATGGCAAAAGTACAATCTTTAAGCAATAATGCAAAACAAATACAATTTTAATTCGAGGGAAATCAGAACATCCAAAGAGAGGCGTTGGGTTGGGCGCCTATCCGGCTATCGGCCTTCGGGCCCGCAGCCTCGGCTGGAGCGGCGGGGCTGCGGGCTTTTCCGCCAAGCTTCAAAGTCCTCGCTCCACGCCGCTCCAGGCCGCTGCTTTGGTCAGCTCCCGGCCTCTATCCGGGGCGCAAAATCTTCTTCCAAAAAGTTGGGGGCTCATTTTATGGAAGAGGATTTGGGCCAGCGGCCGAACGAATGGCCCGGAAACGGAGGGCTTAGGCAGGCATGAAGCGAGGAGGCCCCCCGAGGCATCGGGGGGACCCCGGAGCCATAGCCTGCCTTTGCTCTCCGTTGAGGACCAGCAGGGAGGACGCGGTTCAGGCCCCATAAAAAACCAAAAACGTGAACATATATTAAAATACGCACTTAATATGGCCCATGTGTAGCTGAAAAATCACCTTAATTTATTACTTTCGGCACCGACAATGTTCAACTATTACTTCACCAATTAACACCATAAAGAATCCATGGCAGATCATGCTGAATTGCGTTTGGGCGATGCGAGTTACGAACTCCCTGTGGTTGTAGGAACCGAGCAGGAGCGTGCAATAGACATTACCAGCCTGCGGAGTGCAACCGGACACATTACTTTAGATTCCGGCTACAAGAATACGGGAGCTACAACCAGTGCCATTACTTATTTGGATGGTGAGGCCGGGATTTTACGTTACCGAGGCTACCCAATAGAGCAATTGGCAGAGAAGTCAAACTTTTTGGAAGTGGCCCACCTCCTTATCTATGGAGAATTGCCCACCAAAGAGGCTATGGATCAGTTTTCACGGGAAATTTCTGAACATACCCTTATCCATGAAGACATGAAAGGGTTTTACAACTCTTTCCCTACCTATGCGCACCCTATGGGCGTAGTTGCTTCCGTCACTACTTCTTTATCTACTTTTTATCCGGAATCGCTCAACCCACACCGCAGCGAAGACAAGGTGAACCTTACCATAAAGCGATTGATTGCTAAGTTCCCCACCATGGCGGCCTGGGCTTTCAAAAACAGCATTGGACACCCTGCGGTATATCCCAAAAACAAATTGGGATATGTAGAGAACTTCTTACATATGATGTTTGCGCTTCCAACCGACGATTATGAAATCGATCCGGTGGTGGTGAATGCTATGGACAAGCTTTTGATTTTGCATGCCGACCATGAGCAAAATTGCTCTACTTCAACGGTACGTTTGGCAGGCTCTTCTCAAGCCAACTTGTATGCATCTATTTCCGCAGGCATTGTAGCCTTGTGGGGTCCCTTGCATGGAGGGGCCAACCAAGCGGTAATCGAAATGTTGGACCGCATTCGTGAAGACGGCGGGTCCATCGACAAATGGATTGAGCGGGCCAAAGACAAAAACGACCCCTTCCGTTTGATGGGATTTGGACACCGAGTGTACAAAAACTTTGACCCCAGGGCCAAAATCATTAAAAAAGCCTGCGACGACTTGTTGAACAAATTGGGCATGAAAGACCCGATTTTGGATATTGCCAAAAAATTGGAAGAAGTTGCCCTTAACGACCCCTATTTTGTGGAGCGCAAGCTATATCCCAACGTAGATTTCTACAGCGGCATTATGTACCGAGCCATGGGTATTCCGCAAGATATGTTCACGGTAATGTTTGCCTTGGGCCGCTTGCCCGGATGGATTGCTCAATGGAAAGAAATGGTAGCCAATAAGGAGCCGATTGGAAGACCGCGCCAAGTGTATGTAGGCCCTAACGAACGCAATTATGTAAACATTGCCGATCGTTGAAGCTATAAAACCTAACAGCAAGGGGCGGGAAACTGCCCCTTTTTTTGTGTTAAATTCGTGCCATGCAAAAAATTCTAATTGCCAACCGCGGAGAGATTGCTTTGCGCATTATGAAAACCTGTCGCAAGATGGGCATATCTACCGTAGCTGTGTATTCGGAAGCCGACAAAAACGCGCCACATGTGGCTTATGCCGATGAGTCGGTGTGCCTTGGACCGGCTCCTTCCAACCAATCATATTTGGTCATAGATAAAATTTTGGAAGCCGCTCAGAATCTTGGAGTAGATGGCATTCATCCGGGCTATGGCTTTTTATCGGAGAACCCGGTATTTGCCCGTAAAGTAACCGAGGCAGGTATTCGTTTTATTGGGCCCTCCCCGGAAGCCATGGAGATTATGGGTTCCAAATTAGGAGCCAAAGCGGCTGTTAAAGCCTATAATGTGCCTATGGTGCCCGGCACCGAAGAAGCCATTAGCGATAAAGAAGAAGCTAAAAAAATTGCTGCCGAAATTGGATTTCCCGTGCTTATTAAAGCCTCGGCCGGTGGCGGAGGCAAAGGCATGCGTGTGGTAGAGCAAGCCGCCGACTTTGAAGAAAACCTGCAGCGCGCCGTTTCTGAGGCCGAAAACTCCTTTGGAGACGGAAGTGTATTCATTGAAAAGTATTTAGGCAAAGCCAAACACATTGAAATTCAAGTTTTGGCAGACCGTCATGGAAATGTACTTCATCTGTTCGAGCGGGAATGTTCGGTACAAAGACGGCACCAAAAAGTAATAGAAGAAGCTCCTTCGGCGGTGTTGACTCCTGAGCTAAGGGCCGGCATGGGGCAAAGTGCCGTGGAAGTGGCCAAAGCATGCAACTACGAAGGAGCCGGCACGGTAGAGTTTATTTACCAAGACGGGGCCTACTATTTTTTAGAAATGAATACCCGTTTGCAGGTAGAACACCCGGTAACGGAAATGATTACCGGCTTAGACCTGGTGGAGTGGCAAATTCGGGTAGCGCGAGGAGAAGCGCTGGAAATGCGCCAAGAAGATTTACAGATTCAAGGACAAGCCATTGAAGTGCGTGTGTATGCCGAAGATCCCGCAAACAATTTCTTACCGGATATAGGCCGGTTGCGCAGATATAGAGAGCCTTTTGGGCCCGGCATTCGGGTAGATAGTGGCTTTGTAGAAGGAATGGATGTTCCCATCTTTTATGACCCTATGTTGGCTAAGCTTATGGTACATGGGTCAAATCGCGACGAGGCAATAGAGGCCATGAAAGAAGCTATTGCTCGCTACGAAGTTGATGGAATCGCCACCACCCTGGAGTTTTGCCTGTTTGTAATGGACCACCCTGTGTTTAGAGACGGCAGCTTTACCACGCGGTTTGTAGAAGAGCATTTTAGTCCGGAAAAAATGCGGGATCAAGTGAGCGATTTACAAGAGAGTCTGGCAGCCGCTTTAGGAGCCTCTTTGGTGTATGCCAAAGAAGAAGCCTCCGGCCATCGTCCCCACCAACAGCAGGCCTCTGCCTGGCAGATTAAAAGGGGGTAATTCCTACTCGATTTCAGGAAAGCCAAGCCCTTGAATCATAGGAATGGGCCCTTGGCAGTATTGGCTATGACAACTTAAGCAGCTCTGCTGCAAACTTTGGTAGGCTTCGCGCTGGGTGGAAAGGGATTGAGCCGTATCTAAGGTTTTGGCTTTGCTTAGCCACATGCTTGCAAAACCGTTGAAATGATTTCTATCTTGAATCATTCCTTCGGTGGCATCGGCTGTAGTTAAGTGCTGAAGGTTTTCCGGAACTTTGGGTACGGGCGATTCTTTTTGAAGGCTATCCAGGCTTTGACGCATAAAGTCGGTCATTTGACGCATGAGCAACGCCAACTCCGAATCTCCATTTGGGTTAAGGGCAGTGGGTTGAATGGTCTCCGATGCATTGCGTGGAATATCCCCCATGGTCGGGGGATTTCCACAAGCAATGTGTACCAAAAAAAAAGCAAACAGCCCAAGGCGTGTCATTGAATCACCAATTTATGGCGCTTTATGACACCATTGGTTTGGGTATGCGTTAGCCAATAGACACCGGGCTGCAAATACTGCGGTAAGTTTACGGAGCTTGCCGGCTGATCAAGCGTACGTTCTAAACAAAGACGTCCAGAGGCATCAAACAGGGCCAAATGACCTGTCCATCCTTTATCAATAGAAAGATAAGATCCACCGGTACTTGGGTTGGGGAAAGGAGTTGCTTGGTCGCTTTCGGCTATGGGTGTAAGGTTGAGGCTTCCATTGCACACCAAATCTGCAAGGAAGTCACGAGCGTAAGTAAAAACCGTATCCATATAAGCGCTGCTGCCGTTTTGGGGTGAGTGCCCTGCGCCAACTAGCGAATAAAATGAATTATTAACCCCTTGGTTGTCTGCTCTTAATTTAAGGGAAGCAGATCCATCGACGGTCATGATGGGAATGCCAGGATCGGCCACGCCGGTATTGTGGGGCACTACATCGTCCTGGTCGCCATGAAGTGAAACGAAAGGTTGGTCGCCGCTTTCAAGCCAAATCGAGTCGCCCAAAGCACCGCAAAGATTCACAACCGCCTGCGGAATAGACGAGTAACCGGGATTTCCCGAGTCTCCTTCCAAGCCGCCTAAGGCTGCCGTATCAATTTTTGAAGGTACTTTGGCTGCTTCATCCAAATAGGCATTGTGCAGAGAGAGAATGGCTCCTGCCGAGTTTCCTCCAACTATAATTCGGGTTGGATCGATACCGTAGGGGTTGTTTTGCTCGGCCACAGATTTGCGGAGGAATCGAATAAGTGCCTTTTGGTCGTGGACGGCACGATACACTGCTTCAAGGAATGTTTTTTCGATGTCGGAGCTGGTGAAAATATTCAGTGGATTTTCCAATCTGTAATTCATGGAAACTGTAAGGTAACCATGCTTTGCCAGCTCTCGGCAGAAGTAAGTAATGGAGCTGTCTGCTGTTTTATTGCCGGCGTAAAAACTTCCACCATGCGCCATAATGACTACAGGCCGATTGGTAGCGTTGTCCCCTGCAGGTTCGTATATATCGCACAACAAATCAACAGTAAAGTTGTCGCTGTTGACAGCTTGCCCGTAAGAAATGTCCGAACTTACATTCACTTGCTGAAAAATGGCGGTCTGATATCGTCCGCCATCGCATTCAGATTGAGCATGCACCGATAAAAAAACAGCAAAGCAAAGACTTAGAGAGGTAAAAATCTTCATATCCGTAGTTTAAAGATAAAACAACAGATGCTTAACCATCTGTTAATAGCCGACAATTTAACCAAAAACACCCGAATAAAAAAACCTAAGAAGCCGCTTTTAACTCTTGGAGCGCACGCTCAATAACAGGGTCATCTTGATTGGTTACCTTATACCATGCTTGATTGCCCCATACATTTCGGGCAACAGTAGCTAGAGCCCTTAGTCTAATTTGTTGGGCTGAGGTTTCCCAGTCTTGAGCTGAAAAACGGCTTAGATTTTTGGTAAGGTAAGCTTCCAACTCATGCTGGAGTTTTTTGATCCAGGGTTGGGGCTGTCCCACACGGCCCCCCAAAAAATCGTCGGCTGTAGGAAACTCCTTTAGCATAGCTGTTCTGTAGGTATCGGCAAAGGCAAATCCAAAATCAAACAACAAACCACGAGCTGAAACCTCCAAAAGCATGTCGGATAAGTAGGAGGTGTCCATCGGCATGTATATGTCCGGGTAAATGCCTCCGCCTCCATAAACCGTGCGTCCATTATCCGTTTCATACTTTAGAGAGTCCGGTCCTTCGAGGGTATCCAGGGCTCCGATATGGTCCATAGCTTCTTGATAATAAGCATCGGCACCTGCCTCATAGGACCGTTGAATAGAACGACCGGAGGGCGTGTAGTATCTGGCCACTGTAAGCGTAATAGCAGAAGCATCATTGAGGGGAATGTGTTCTTGAACCAGGCCTTTTCCAAAACTTCTACGTCCAATTACAAAGCCTCGGTCGTGGTCCTGAATGGCACCGGCTACAATTTCCGAGGCGCTGGCACTACCTTCGTCAATAAGGATCGCCAAATCGCCACGTTCGAAGCTTCCGCCTTGTGTCGCACGGTATACCTCTCTACGGCGCATGCGGCCTTCGGTATACACAATCATTTGTCGGTTGGGCAAAAACTCATCGGCAATTTCAACGGCGCCATCGAGCACTCCTCCCGGGTTTCCTCTCAGGTCAAAAATCAAATTGGACATGCCTGTCTTTTTGAGGCTATCTAAAGCCATCCGTACTTCCTCGTGGCTGGTTCCGGCAAAGCGACTTAAGCGAATATATCCGGTGGTAGGAGTAATCATATAGCTCGCGTCTACCGTATAGAGAGGAATATCGTCGCGCACAATAGTCACATCAAAAGGTTTGGTAAGGCCCCGCCTCAAAATGCCCACCTTTACTTTGGTTCCCTTTTCGCCTCTTAAGCTTTTGACCACTTTGTCGCGGTCAATGCCCATACCGGCCACATTTTCATCCTCGATTTCTACAATCCTGTCTCCGGCGCGTATGCCCATACGTTCGGAAGGACCTCCGGGAATGGGTGCTACAACAACAATGGTGTCTGAAACCACATCAAACTGTATTCCAATGCCTTGAAAAGAACCGTCCATTTCTTCTTCCATGGCCGCATTATCTACCGGAGGCCAATACGCAGAATGTGGATCAAGCCCTGCCATAAGCGACTCTATAGCTTTGTCGGTTAAAGCGTCGGTATTAATGGTGTCTACGTAATTATCACGGATAAGGCTTAATAACCGTTGGATTTTCTGGTCGTCTTTAGGTGCAAAACCAAAGACTTTTCCTTCTTCCGTTTGGAGCTGTCCTCCTATGGCTTGTCCTAAAAAAACTCCAAGAATTATGGAAATGGCCATGAGTAGAGGAAGAACAATCCAGACACCGCTTTTCTTCATAGGTCTATTTTATCGGTCAAAGATACATAGTCTAACGAGGATGCCCCTTCGATTTTTAGGGAGCTTTCTTCGTGCAACGTATGCAAACCAAGGCACTATTTGTACCAATTGACAAAGTAAGGCTTTTGAAGTGGTTATGGTTCTGTAATCGTCCTTAAATTGAGTTAAGAAGATTTTGTAGCGCTTGGTTCAGAAGCGTCTCTGAACCAATGGCAGGATTGGGGCAGGAGCCAAGTAAGGTAGGATTTGGGTCTTGGCAAAGCCAACCAAATTGGCCGTGGTGCCATCGGGCCAGCAGTTCTTGCTCGGCTTGTCCGGGGGTAGGCTTTAAAAATGCTCTTTTTCCAAGCGTACGCAGGTCCATTAAGCTGGAGTAGCCCGATCTGCACCAGACCCAAGGAGCCTCTTGCAGCCAAGGGTTCAAATCCTGAGGCAGGGCTAAATCTACTACTTCCCAGCCTTCCGGAATCCCTTTGGGTTTTGGTCGATTGGTACCCCGAACCCACCGAAGTTCAGGCACATGAGGTGCCAACTGCTTTAGTCCCTCAGCTTCCCAAATGCTTCGTTGGGGTTCCGGGCCGGACATCAACCATAAAGGCGGACCTAAGCTATCCGTGGTTATTGGTTTACATGCCGATAAATAGCCTATGCAAACCGCAGGGAAAGGTCCTTTACTAAGTTTAGCTGAAAGCTGCTCTTGAGGCAAATCAGGAATCCAATAGTGGGTAAAACCACCCATAAGTCGGTGGTAAATAAGCTGAAAAGGGTTAAGCACCGAAGGAAAAGGTAAACTGAGTTGATGCGCAACCAATACCGACGGCACGTTACCGATTTTGAACCCCGGACGATGGTCAGAAATGGTAGCGTCCGGCCTAGGCAAAGAGGCAAGAAAGGCCTCGTCCCTTCGAATCCACCTGCTTAAAGCAGGAGCTTGTTGAGCCATAGACCACCAAAACCTATTTCCTTGAGAAGGATAGCTAATCTGAGGGCCGGGCAGCTCATGAAAAGTACATTGGGGAAAGCGGCGTTGCAGCCATTGACCGGAA
Organism: uncultured Candidatus Competibacteraceae bacterium; assembly: GCA_964545365.1. Lineage (GTDB taxonomy): Bacteria > Bacteroidota > Bacteroidia > CAIKAF01 > CAIKAF01 > CAIKAF01. The sequence goes on from CAZJFM010000027.1 coordinate 26,050, forward strand.
AGGCCATTGCCAAACACCTGCACTTCGCAACCTTGAGCAAGTAGCGCCTCAATGATAGGGCTTGACCTAGTGGCATGTCCAAGTCCCCAATCTAAGACCCCAAAATAAATGCGTTTTTGAGCCACCCTCTTAGGACTTTTGTTCTTCGTTTGCATAGGCCTCGGTAAGGGACTTCCAAGACTCCTTTACAAGCACGCGGGCCACCGTATACACCGGCACGGCAACTATCATTCCAGCGATTCCTGCCAAACTACCACCTATAAACACAATCAAAAATATCTCGAGAGGATGGGCATTCACCCTTTTGGAAAAAATTAAAGGCTGCAATAAAAAACCATCAATTTGCTGAACAATAAAGAAAATAAGCCCCATGCGTAGCAACAAAGGAATCAGTTCGTGGTAGGCATCCAAGTGAAGGTTGGCCGAAAGCCCCAACCCAAGCCCTATTACTGCGCCAAGAATGGGGCCCACATAAGGAATAATATTAAAAAGCCCTGCAAAAACCGCAATGGTTAGCGCCAAACCCGGCCCTACGCCAACCAACATTAAACCAAACATTTCCAAAAGCATTACGATGGAAAGTTGCAGTAGAATACCCAAAAAATAGCTGGTGAGTAATTTTCGGCTTAAAGACAAGGTTTCTTGTATGGTGGGTCGAATATTTTTGGGAACCAAGCCCAACAAAAAAGGTAATAACCTGTCTCTATCCCTAATTAAAAAAAAGCAAATAAACAGTGCTGAAGCTAAGGTGAGTAACAGGTTAGAAAACACACCAAGCACTGAGCCCAAAATGTTTCCAATACTGGCAAAATCCAAAAATCGATTCAAAAATACAATCAACTTTGGCTTTAAACCTTCGGTGCTTTGCGCTCCGGTCGGTGCGGCTTTGGTTGAGGACGAATCATGCAATAGAGAGTCTTGAAGGTATTTCCCTAAAGGGCTTTGCTCCAACTCAGTAGCTATTTCTTCAATAGGCCCTTCCAGGTTATGCAGCACTTGTTCGGTTTCGATTTCTGAAAGCACCCGCGCCTGTTGCCAAACCAAAGGTGCAAGCCCTAATCCCACTGCAGCCATACCCAGCAAAATAGCAAGTACAGCAAGCAATGCCCTTAGGTTCTTTCCCGGACTTCGATGAGCAATAGAAACTTTAGCCAGTACATTAAACACCGGACTTCCAATCAATGCAAACACAGCCCCTAAAATGAGATAGGCCAGAACATTGGGAAAAAGTAAGGTGAAACCAATAAGAAAGGAAGCAAACAAAAGAATGGGAAGCCAAAGAGAGGGCTGCCGCAACCACCTAACTAAAGGATCTTTCTGATTTGAGCTCATGACCGTAGGTTTTCCATTTCTCGCACAACCTCCACCAAGGGTTTATCCGAAAGGTCGTGCCCTCCACTAAAGGTATACAACCTCGGCGATGATGTTGCTTTCTGTAAATTTCGCTTCATTTCCGCTTCCACTTCCGGACTGTTGAAGGGATCGTCTGTAGCTCGAACTACCATTAGGGGCAAATCGGAAGCCTGCGACTCCTGCGGTTCGGGCAAATCCGGAGGGAAAACTCCACACCACAATACCAAACCCTTAAATTTTCGACGCCCGGAATAGAACCAGCGCGCGGCCGTAGCTGCCCCCTGAGAAAAACCCAACAAATACACCTGCGCCGCCGGGGGGATTTCATCGTACACCTGATCCAAATAAGCGAGGTAATCTTCGATCTCCTCGGACCGCATTTCACGGGTCATCCATGAGGCCCCTACCCTACCGCTAAAGCCCTGGGTATAAAAACGACTAAGGCCTTCAGGAGCAATAATCATGCGATGTTCTGATGCAATGGCCCCAAACTTCCGGACAAAAAACTCAGCCAATTGCCCATAACCATGCAACACCACCCAAAATACAGCTGCATCGCCCCCGTCTCCACCCAGGGTCCAAATCCGTGCCTGACGGCTTACCGGTATGCGCATTTCTTTGGCCTCCATGGCCTTAAAGATACGAGCTGCCGCAGCCAAAGCCAAGCCATAGAAATGCTACGCGTACCGCGGATTCCATTACTTTTGAAAAAAAAGCATGGATCAATATCCCGACGGAGCACCCAAGGCTCCAAAACATAGCTACCAACACAGCGTTCACGGAATTACCAGAAACGACAATTACTATTGGCTCCGTGAACGGGAAAACCCCGAAGTAATCAACTACCTCAAAGCCGAAAACGATTACCTGGAAAAGGTCATGCAGCCCCATGCCCCCCTGCAGCAGGAGTTGTTTGAGGAAATGAAAGGCCGCTTAAAACCTACCGATTTATCCGTGCCCTATGCCCTGCGCGGATATTGGTACTATGTGCGGTATGAGGAGGGAAAAGAATATCCCATTTACTGCCGAAAAACCCATTTAGATAGCAGCGAAGAAGAAATCATTCTTGACGTAAACCAAGAAGCCCAAGGCCATGACTATTTCCATGAAATGGGCCTCACCGTGAGTCCCGACAATCATTGGTTGGCCTTAGGCATAGACCGCTTAGGTAGGAGACAATACACCCTAAAAGTAAAAAACCTAAGCACCGGAGCCTGGTTGGAATTTGAAGAAGCCAATACCGATGGCTCCTACGCCTGGGCCGCCGACAACCAAACCCTATTTTTTAACCGCAAAGACGAAGAAACCCTCAGAACCCATCAAATTTGGCGTTGCAGACCTTTTGACTCTTCCCAAGCGGAGTTGGTGGTTGAGGAAAAAGACGAGGCCTTTCAGATAGATTTGAGCAAAAGCCAAGACGATGCCTATATCCTGCTGAGCTCCATAAGCACCCTTCAAACCGAAGTGTGGTATATTTCAGCTACGCAACCAGCCGGTGCGCCAAAGCCTTTATCTCCTCGACAAGGAGAGCATCTGTACTACGCCGACCATTTCCAAGGCTCCTTTTACTTGTTGTCGAATTGGAAGGCCAAAAACTTCAAAATAGTCCGCTGCCTGCCGGGTCAAGAAAATCCAAACGACTGGGAAACCATACTGGCCGAGCAAAACCAAAGCCTTTTGGAGGGAATGCACCTCAATACGCATGGCATAGTGGTAGAAGAACGAAGGGAAGCCCACTGCCGCTTACGACTGCTCGACTTTAATGGAAACTCCCTACGGCAACTTCCTTTGGAAGACCCCACAGGAACTTGTTGGGCCGGCACCAACCCGGACGCCAACCAAGTTTGGTTTCGGTTTGGATTCACCTCCTTCACCTGTCCTCAATCCATCAAAGAATGGAACTTGGCAACCGGAGAAGAACGCCTGCTCAAAAAACAAGAAGTCCTTGGCGGTTTTGAAGAGGAAGCCTATGAAAGCGAGCGCTGTTGGGCCGAGGCCAAAGACGGAACAAAAATTCCCATAAGTCTGGTGTACAAAAAGAGCAGCGACCCCACCCAAGCCAAAGGGCCCTTGCTACTTTACGGTTATGGAAGCTATGGCGCAAGCATGGATAGCGGATTCAGTTCTGCCCGTTTAAGCCTCCTCAACCGCGGTTGGACCTTTGCCATTGCCCACATTAGAGGTGGACAAGAAATGGGGCGTACTTGGTACGAACAGGGCCGGCTGGAACACAAAATGAATTCGTTTACAGATTTCATAGACTGCGCCCATTGGCTCATAGACCATGGCTATGCAGCAAAGGACCAAGTGCATGCTATGGGCGGTAGCGCCGGAGGTCTGCTCATGGGAGCCGTAATGAATATGGAACCGCAGCTGTTTCGATCCATGGTAGCTCAAGTACCCTTTGTGGATGTGCTTACCACCATGTTGGATACGAGCATCCCCCTAACTACCGGCGAGTTTAATGAATGGGGAAACCCTGCAGATGTGGAGGGCTATGCATGGATAGAAAAATACTCTCCCTACGATAATGTGGAGGCCAAAGATTATCCCAACCTATTGGTCACCAGCGGACTGCACGACTCGCAAGTACAGTATTGGGAACCGGCCAAGTGGGTGGCCAAATTAAGAGCAATGCGGCCCACCTCGGACAAAAAACTGCTTTTGCACACCGATCTAAGCAGCGGCCATGGCGGCAAAACAGGCCGGTATGCCCGATTGGAGGAAGTTGCCTTAGAATACGCCTTTTTGGTGGCCTGCGCCAGATGAGGCGAGGTGTTTTCAATAGGAAACCCCAACTCAAAGATGTGTAATGCAAGCCTTTAGTAGAACGGAATAAGAAATTTCATTCGATTTATTTGGGCGCCTTATCCGTCTCCGGCCATTAGCTGCCTCGTGGGGTAGAGACCGTTGATTTATGCCGTTTTCAAGGCAGATTAAGGCGTGGACAAATCG
>CAZJFM010000028.1:0-27929 GCA_964545365.1 uncultured Candidatus Competibacteraceae bacterium
TTAATTTTCGTATCTTAGTATGATGAAGGTAGTCAGGATTTTGGCCATAGTAATGTTGCTTTTGGCATTGTTTCCTATGTCGGAGAGCTACTACACCGCTTTAAGGGCCGTGGTTACAGGCGCAGCCCTGTTGGCCTTTTTTGAAGATTACCGTACGGGACTTACGTACTTATCCATTGCTTGCTTGGCTGTTGTGGTGCTATACAACCCGATTTCCATGGTACATCTTAATAAAAAGGCGTTGTGGGTCATTATAGATATGTGCACCATTGCCGTATTCATGTGGCCATGGATTCGAAACAAAAAAATAAGCCGACGCTATCGGCAACAAAAAACCGGGTGATACAACGCTATGCATCGCCTTAGTTGCTTAATTCTATGGTTGTTTTTTGGGGTACTTTGGGGGCAAAACACCTATGTGCCGGGGCTTTCTAAAGCAAGGCCCGAAACCGATGTGCATTTTTGGCATCTTGAATTAGAGCCGCGGATGTCGGATGGATATCTACAAGGGTTTGTAGAAACCCATTTGAGGGCTTTAACTTCGGACAGTTTGTTATGCTTCGATTTACACGATAGCTTAAGCGTAGATTCGGCCATGGTCAACGGAACTATGGTTCCTTTTAGCAGGCCCGGAAATGGAAGTGTTTGTTTACAGCCACTCCAAGAGATACAAGCAGGCAGCCATTACATTTCAGGAATTTGGTACCAAGGCTTTCCGCCTATGGGCATCGGATTAGGAGGCTATACACATGCCCTTCGTAAAGGAAGTCCGGAAGTCTGGACTTTATCTCAGCCTTTTGCGGGACATACCTGGTGGCCGGTGAAAGATGCACTAGGCGATAAAGCAGACAGTGTGCGATTGGTTATAAAGACAGATTCGTCTTACACTTCGGCGGCTCCCGGGAGCTTAAGCCTAGACTCTGCCGGAAGAGAGGTTTGGATCCACCGTTTCCCCATTCCTGCATATTTGGTGGCCTTTTCTGTGGCTAATTATGTGCAGCTCAATGAAACCTGGAACCATAGCTGTGGTCTGCCTATAGAGTTGTTTCAATTGGTCTACCCGGACGATAGTGCCGATGTTGTGCGCGATACAAAATACTTAAGGGAATCCATGGAGTTCCTTTGCTCCTTTTTAGAACCCTACCCCTACTACCCTGAAAAATACGGGCATGCCCAATTTAGTCGAGGCGGAGGCATGGAGCACCCTACCATGAGTTTTATGGGAAGCTTTGGTTTTGAACTTACCCTGCATGAACTGGCCCATCACTGGTTTGGCAATATGGTTACCTGTGGGTCTTGGGCCGATATTTGGCTTAACGAAGGGTTTGCTACTTATTTATCAGGCATGGGCTTTGAGCGTTATTATCCCCAAGATTGGAAATCTTGGAAGAGCAAAACCCAGCAAAGCGTTTGGGAAAGCCCTGAAGGTGCCGTTTATGTGAAAGATAGCTTAGAAGTATCTCGCATCTTTTCCAGTCGGTGGTCCTACAAAAAAGCTGCCTTGGTATTGCATCAGCTCAGGTGGTGGATGGGAGACGTATCGTTTCAAGCAGGACTAAAAAGCTATTTGAGCGCCCCTGAATTGAGGTGGGGATTTGCAAAGACCAAGGATTTGAGACAACATTTGGAGACCGCCTCAGGAATGTCATTGGAACACTTTTTTACTACTTGGATATACGGCGAAGGGTTCCCGGAATTGGATTGCGAATGGAAACAACAGGGGTTTCGGTCATTAGAAATCCATTTGGAGCAAAGTCCCTCCATAGAAGGTGGCCCGGAAACGTATCCCATTCCGGTGCGTATTTCTGTTATTGGCCCTGAAAGAGACAGCATAGTTGAGTTTCGATTAACAGGAAAGGACAGTGTGTATGTTTTTGAATTCCCTTTTCCTGTGCTGCGTTGGGAACCCGACCCTGAAAAAGACATGCTGGCCCGATGGAAATCCATTGAAAAAATAGAAACGGAGGCGGAGAATCAAGTTTTGCTTTTTCCAAATCCGGGAGCAGAGCCCCTTCTATGGATGCCCATGATGGAACAAAGTGTAGGAAACTACACTTACCAACTCACCGACCTTAGCGGCCAACAGCTTGGCTATTCCCTAGAAGCCATGCATGGCAGCCCTATACAAGCTCCTAAAGACCTTAGCCCCGGAATTTACCTTATTCATATGTACAAAGACGGAAATCCCTTGGGTGTATTGAAGTGGGTAAAGCCAGGTCCCTAAGGAAAAAGCACTCCAGAAAATAGCCCCCCGGCCCGGCGGATGCCAACCAAAGCAAGGCCCCGCAAGGGCTAACTGAGGAGGCTTTCCCGAGTTCGGGAAAGACCCCGCAAGTGTTGCCCGTGCGTGGGTTTTGCGCAGGTGGGCAGAAGCAAAAGGCCGGAGAAGAATACCAGGACTTAAAACGGAGCCGGGGCCCCTCAAAACCTAGCCAAATAGCCAAAGTGAAGCTTGGATCGGTTAAAGCCCTCCGATTGTTGCCCACCAAAACCTAAAGCATAGTGGACCGCGAATTGGCCGGCGGCGGTTTGGAATACCATGCCTGCGCCGGTTCCCAAAAGCCACTGAGCACTTGTTGCTTGGAGTGCTTCTCTTCCTTGGGACCCGCCATCGACGAACAGCAGAAGCCAACTTCCTTGCTCCAAAATGAAACGGTATTCCAGAGTTCCAATGCCATACCAGCTCACAAAGAGGCTGCGCTCATCGAAACCGCGCAGGCTATGCAAACCACCCAATCGATGGCTTTGGTTGAGCAACAACTGTGGGTTGTATAGCCAAAGTCCCTGAGCACGAGCGAGTAAAGTCATGCGCTTGCCAAAGGGCCAAAAATAATGAAGGTCAAGGGATGCTTCGGTTTGCAGGGTTTGTTGTCGGCTTCCCACCAGTTGAGCCAGGCTGTCGGAGGGAAGGCTTCGGGTTCCGGTGCTCCAGCGGCTGAGGAGTTGATAGCCGCGGCGCGGGGTTACGGGGTCGTTGAGGTGGTTTAGCCTTAGCTGAAGTCCAAAGCCGAGGGCGGTGGCATCCGGGCTATTGTTGAGTTGGGTCACTTGGCTATTGCTGAGCTGGCGGGCCTCGTCGTACTGCACAAAGGCGGAAAGAAAATCGTCGCCGCCGAGATGATAGCTGAAGCCGCCTCGAAGGTTGAGCTGGTAAAATGCAGTATCGATGCGAAAAAAGCTTAGATCGCCTTCCACACCAAAGCCGGTGCCGAAGAGAAAGGGAGTGGCCATTTGAATTTCTAGCTGTTGGGTGGCCACTTGCAGCCGTTGCCAGTGGATTTGCAAGCGTTCGGCATAGCCCAGTAGATTACGCAGACGCAAATCCAGCTCTCCGGTAAACAGCAAGTCCCCGGTTTGGTCGTTGGCCGGCATGAGTCCAAGAATACCGGTAAATGAGCTGGGCCGATTTTTTTCGGCGGAAAAGCCAATGCGTAGTTTTTGCTTTTGCCAGCGAAGCTCGGGAGGTCCTTTGAGCTGAACAAAGCCGGTTTGCTTGAGCTTGGCTTGTGCTTTGAGCAAGTCGTTGCTGCGGTATGGATTGCCTGGTCGAAGACCGGTAATGCGGTACAGGGGGTTTGGCCGTAAGGCCTCTTTTGGGCTGAGGTTTACCGAGTCTATGAACACCTGCGGGCCGGGCTGAATTGACGCGAAAAACACTAAAGTATCTGAAAGGCTGGTATCGGTTTTTAGGCTTAATTTAGCTGCCGGATAGCCTAAATCAAGGAGTTGATTGAGCTGTTGACGTCTCCACAGGGTCAGTTGCTCCTGTTTTTTTAACCGGAGGCTTTGGCTGAACTTAATCCATACAGCCGTTAGGCTGTCGTCCGGAACTACGCGCCAATGTTCCCATTGAGGACCAAGATAGGTATGGGCCCACATGCTGTCACCTTGTACATGTAAGGAGTCTACCCCAGCCAAAAGGAAGCCCTTTTTTTGCCATTTTTGGGCTTTTTGATGGAGTTTTTGAGCGGCTTGTGCAGAATCTGAGGCAAAGAATCCCTTAGCGGGCCATCGGCTCACAGAAGAAGGGTGCACCCACAGCTGTGCATGTATTGCCGTAGCGCAAAAAAAGGCCAAAAGGTATGTTAGGAAATTTGCCAATGGATGGGCATTAGGCCGTGATCTTCAAGATATTCATTGGCTTGGGAAAAATGCCGGCAACCGAAAAAACCGGTATGGGCAGAAAAAGGTGAAGGGTGAGGTGCAGTAAGAATCAAATGCTTGGTTTCGTCAATGAGGCTAGCCTTGGATTGAGCAAACTTACCCCAAAGTAAAAAAACCAGCGTGTCTTGTTGTCGGGAGAGGCGGCGAATAACCTCATCGGTAAAAACTTCCCAACCTTTGTTTTGATGTGAGCCCGGCGCTCCGGCGCGCACAGACAACATGGCATTGAGCAGCAATACCCCTTGGCGAGCCCATTGTCCTAGATGCCCATGAGAAGGAATGGAACAGCCCAAATCGTCGTGAAGTTCTTTGTATACATTTTTTAAAGAGGGTGGAACAGGAAGACTTGGAGGGACACTAAAGGAAAGCCCCTCTGCTTGTCCGGGACCGTGGTATGGATCCTGCCCCAAAATAACCACTTTAACCCGATGTACGGGAGTTTCATTAAATGCTCTAAACATGAAACTCCCGGGAGGATATACGGTGTGCTCCTTTTGTTCGTTTACCAAAAACTGCTTGAGTTGAGCAAAGCTTTCGGTCTGAAAAACATCGTTCAAGAGTTTGAGCCAAGAAGCCTCCAGTTTAGGGTTTATTGCGTTATTTTTTGGTTCGGACATAATAAATTAAAAATAGCACGTTAATAAATTAGCCCAATAAAATGGAAATAAACCTTGAAGGGCAAGTAAAATGTTCTAAATTTGCTTTATTAACACATCATTGAGCCCACACATGAAACGTGCCCTCCTTGCTTTTGGTTTATTTCTTTTTGTAGCCGTTGGTTTCAGTTCTTGCAAATCCGGTGAGCATTGTCCGGCTTACGGCGAAGCACCTACCGAACAAGGTTTGGATAGGAAAGGTTGATTTAGCCTTTCTCTGAAATGTATTATTCAAATTGGTAATGAATCGTTTGAATTAGTTCAGGATGCAATGAACGGGCCACCGGGCACTGTTCCATAGCTCGCTTCCACCCTAGCCATAGACTACTAGCCTCCAACTCTTTAGGTAAAAAAATATCGATTTCCACCTTGGCCACCTTACGCGGTGAGGCATGCATGGACTTATTAAGTTCAGCCTTTGCCCAAGCTAACTTTTCACCACTCTTTTCCATTTCAATTTCTAAAATGGTAAGCATGCAAGCGGCCAACGAGCCAGCCAGCAAATCGGTAGGCGAAAAAGCCTCTCCTTTGCCATGGTTGTCGATGGGTGCGTCGGTTTCAATTTCGGCACCGGAGGCATGACACAGCGAAAACCGTTTTTGCCCCTTGGAACTTAAGCGAATGGAAGCCATTTTTATTTTAAAGGTACGTGCTTTGCATGAATTCAAGCCTAACCTTAGGGACAAAGCAGGCTCAGGCTTTGGAGATGATTCCAAAGGCATTGCCTATCTTTGAACTCTACCATTGAAACGATTGTTATATAGGCATGGAAACAACTTCCACCCCCATAATACAAGGACAAGAACAAAGAGAACGGAAAAAGAAACCCGACTGGCTTCGCGTTAAGCTACCCACAGGAAAAGAATATCGTGAGGTTAGGCAAGTGGTTAGCGACCATAAGCTGCATACCATATGCGAAAGTGGCAATTGCCCAAATATGGGTGAATGTTGGGGCAACGGCACGGCCACCTTTATGATTTTGGGGAATGTGTGCACCCGGTCTTGTGGTTTTTGTGCGGTAGCCACCGGAAAACCTGCAGAGGAGGATCCTTATGAGCCTCTTCGGGTGGCCAAATCCATAAAACTCATGGGGCTGAAACACGCTGTTATAACCAGTGTAGACCGCGATGATTTAAAAGACGGCGGTTCTGAAATTTGGGCCAAAACCGTTGAGGTCACCCGCAAACTAAACCCAGGCATTACTATTGAGACCTTGATTCCTGATTTCCAAGGGAAATGGGAAAACTTGTCCAAAATTGTTGCGGTTAAACCCGAAATCGTATCGCACAATTTAGAAACCGTAAGGCGCCTTACGCGTATGGTGCGCATTCAAGCCCGCTACGACCGGTCGTTGGAGGTATTAAAACGCTTATTTGACTCAGGTGTTACCACCAAATCCGGCATTATGTTGGGCTTGGGCGAGTCAGACGACGAAATTTTGGAAACTTTGGAGGATATGAGGAGCGTGGGAGTAAGCATTGTAACCATGGGTCAATATTTGCAACCCACCAAACAACACCTGGCAGTGCAGGAGTTTATAACACCGGAAAAGTTTGCCTTGTTAGGTGAGCAAGCCAAAGCGCTAGGCTTTACTCACGTGGAAAGTGGGCCTTTGGTACGCTCCTCCTATCATGCAGAAAAACACATTTGAGGACAAGGGAGGTTTTCACTTGCTTTAACCTTGGGTGTGTACTATGGCCGCAAGCCATTCCCGACCAAAGATTCAGGACTTGTAGAGTGGTAAGTCTCTGCCAGCTCATTTGCCATTAGAGGCTGTTGCCGCGGTGCTACTCTGAGGGAAATGCCTACATGATGCTTTACACCCATACTACGCTCTGTATCTTGAGTCAAAAACTACGTCGTTAAAGCGGCATAAATTAATGGCCTCCTTGTATCTTTATGGGCATAAATGACTTAGTTCTATGCCTTATCTACCTCTTATTGTTCATTTGGTCTCCATCCTATTATGGATTCCTGGTATTTTCATGTACCCAATTGTTTCCTTTGCCTTTAGCTTGGGCGGAGGGGGTGGTTTCTTTTCTTCCATGCTGGGCATGTCAGAAAAGGTAGAGCTATCAATATGGGAAAGCATAAAAGAGTTAGCGGCTATGGAGCAATGGACCGTGGTGTTCCTTATTTCCTTTTTCTCTTTGGCGATTCCACTAATTAAAGCCGGCTTGTTGTTTTATGTGCAACTTAGGCCCAACGCAGCCAAAACGGGTTCCATTAGAAAAGGAGTAGCCTCCGTTTCTAAATGGGCTATGGCCGATGTGTTTGCCGTAGGAATAATAATAGCAGGCCTAAGCAGTTTTGAGGCTGGGGCAAGCATAAAAGCCCAAACCGAAGCGGGCTTTTACTTTTTTGCCTCCTATGTACTGCTTTCTACCCTATCCGCGCAGCTTACGCTTAGGGCATCAAAATATTCTTAAACTCTCCGTTTAAGTCAATGGTATCTTGGTTGGTGTTAACGGCTTTTGCAGAAAAACTTCCGGAAAGTCTGCTGCTGCTAAGCTCGTCGAGGTTCACGTAGCCTTCAAAGCTAAAGTAGCTGTTGTCGGACATAGCGGTATCGGGAATAAAAACCACCTTGGGGACGGTATCTGTAAGTCCTGTCATATTGTAATTGCCAATAGAGTCCGGCACAGAAACCAAAACGGCCGTTCCATCATTATAGCCTCCAATTATCAGGTAATCCCCCTCACGTTTTGCTGTGGCCACGTCTGAGGTAAAGCTTTCGCCATCGATGGTAGCCGTGAGCGACCCCAAAAGGTCAGAGACTTCGCATGCCAACAAGGAGCCGGCCAAAGCAAATGCAAATAGAAAGTGTCGCTTTTTCATAAAATATATCGTTTGTGTGTTACTGATATACTAAGTCTAATTCGTCTACTAAATGTTTGCCATCCATCACTTTATCCATTACCCAGCACAAATAACGTGCATCTACGGCAATATTCCGGCAACGCTCCGGGTCATACATTATGTCGCTCATGGTACTTTCCCAAGAACGGTCAAAATTTAAGCCTATCAAATGTCCGTCTGCATTAAGCACCGGACTTCCTGAGTTTCCTCCGGTAGTATGGTTAGATGCCACAAAAGCAACAGCTAAGGACTTTCCTTTGCTGTAGGGAGCAAAATCTTGTGCTTTAAGAAGCTCCACAAAACGTTCGGGCAAATGGAAGTCGGGATCGTTGGGCCGGTACTTTTGCAGAATCCCGGTGGTTAAGGTTTGCCAACCATAGCGCACCCCATCTGCAGGCTGATAGCCCTCCACTTTTCCATAAGCGACCCGCAAGGTTCTATTGGCATCGGGGTAAAACCTCGTTTTTCCGCCTAAAACAGCCATTAGAGATTTCATGTAGGGACGCATCAAGCGTTCCAATTCTGCTTCAGCGGTGGTATACTCGGGTACAACACGGGTTCGAATGGCCTTATATATTCGGTTGCTAAACAAAAGCAGGGGATCGGTGCTCAAGCGTTTAACCCCTTTAGGATAAAAATCGGCAAGCACCTCTTCTAAGTCTTCGGGATGATTAAACACTGAGGACTCAAAAAGCTTCCGTGCAAAAGCATCGGCACCTTCCTTCTGCATATCGGCGGCTAAATTTTCCGGCTGCACATCCTTTGCTGTATGACTTAAAAACACCGGCAACACAACTTCCAATATCTGGCGGTCAATCGCCGGCACATAGTTTTTATAAAAACTTTGGGTTTGCTGTTTGAGCTTTTCTACTTCGCCATCTAAGGTGCCCTTTGCAGAAAGGGATTCGGCCTGCTCCACCAATTTGGAATAGTTTTGAGCAAAGCGGAGAATTTCCGGACCTGAATACAACAGCTCCAGATAAAAGTTGTAGGCCGCCAATATTTGCCCATGTTCCCGGTAAAAGCTTTTGAATCGGGTCAAGTGGCTTTGGTCGCCTCCGGCCTGAACAAAACTTGCTTCAAATACCTGTCTTGCTTTAATGCCATTGAGTTTTTTAAGGCCTCTGTTTTCTCCTATCCACTTTTTCCAATAGTTGGCTACACGGCTCTGCTTTGCCGCATACTTAATGCGCATATCTTCGCTTTGCAGCATGGCCTTATTAATTACACTAAGGGCTTTTTCCCGTATTTCTATTCTTCCCGGGTTGGTGGTTTGCATCAACAGGTCAATAGCCTGGCTCGGCAAATATTCTTCGGTTTTCCCCGGGAATCCATAAACTAAGGTAAAATCTCCTTGCTTTATGCCCGCCAGACTAACCTTAAGTGAGCGGTGTGGACTGTAGGGTTTGTTGCTCAAAGCATAGGGGGCCGGCTCATTGTTTTGATTGGCATAAATCCTAAACACTGAAAAATCTCCGGTGTGGCGTGGCCACATCCAGTTGTCTGCATCGTAGCCAAACTTCCCAATGTAGGAAGGAGGAGCCATAACCAACCGTATATCTTCAAAGGTTTCAGTAACAAACAAAAAATACTGGTTGCCGTAAAAGAAAGGTTTTACCTCGGCTTTGTAATGGCTTCCTTCTTCGGTTTGAGCCACCATGCGGTCGACATTGGCTTGGATGACCTCCTGATTCAAGCTTCCATCTTGATTTTCAGCACCGGCCAATACGGCTAGGGTTACGTCCTCAATGCGAACGATTCGGGTTGCGGTAAGTCCGGGGTTGGGAATTTCATCTGCTCTGGTTTTAGCCGTGAACCCGTCCCGCAAATAGTTCTTTTCTACCGAACTGTGGCGCTGAATGTAGGAATAGCCGCAGTGGTGATTGGTTAGAAGTAACCCTTCCGAAGAAATAATTTCGGAAGTACAACCGCCACCAAACAGAAAAATAGCGTCCTTTAAACTGCCTTCATTAATGGAATAAAGGTCTTCGGCCGAAATGCGCATGCCCATTTCTTTCATTTGAGCCTCGTTCAGCTGCTTGAGCAAAATGGGCAACCACATGCCCTCTACGGCAAAAAGCCGAATAGATGCAAAGAACCAAATGCCCAAAAGGGCAACAAACGATTTACTAAACAACATGCGCATACCTCAATCCTTTGGTGTAGCGCAAAGTTGCCATTTTATTCTGAATTTTAAGGGCCGCTACCCGGCCAAACTACTCCGTCTAAACACGCCTCCCTTATACTCCTTGAGCTTCCGCCGGCTTACTCAAACTCAAATTCATCGTTTGAGCGTATCCGATTTGGGTTGGGTCGTTCCGGCAAAGGCTCCGCTGCATCTAAGGTGGTATCTTTCTTAAACAAGCCAAAATCTTCGCGCAGTAGTGTTCTCAAGGTCTTCTTTTCCTCCTTTAAATCCTGCTTGATTTTTTGCACCGTAGAAGCCATATCGTAACTAATCTTAGGATTGTCCATGGTCCCCGTCATTTTTAAAAACAACCGGGCTCCTCCTTGGCTTTCTTCGAGCGCTCCAAACTCCTCCTGCTTGTTTTGCTTCAAGATGCGGTATTTACTTGCCAACAAATCTTTAAGCAGCAGATTAAAGCGATAGTCTACCGTATTGTCGAAGCCATGCCTTCCCGACAATTCCAGGTCTAGCGCACTGCTTCGAATATTCATGGTTGGAATAATGACTTCTGAATCGGCAATTTCAATATCGTTGGAAATGGTTTCGAAACGCACATCGTTGAGCTCCTCGAGTTTTATAAAAGCAGAAAGAGCCTTAATAGGCTCAAATTCTCGTAAACGCCCTTTTTGTATCTCTACGTGCGACCAGGCCACCGTAGCCGGCATATCGGGCGACAAATCCTGAGCTAAAGTTCCACTATACCTTGCCCTGGAAGTCAATTTACCTTCCACATGCTGGTGGCTCAGGCTATGCTGACCAAAATTTTCGGTAGTATAAAACAGCTGTTGCACATTCACCTCGTGCAAACGAAGCTCACTCACCAAGGCAAAGCCGCCCTGTTCCAAAGCCCGCATTTGCCCATCCAGGCCCATACTTCCTTCGCAGGCCAGTAGCTCCACCTTTTGCACATCCAACCTTCCGGGTCGAACCCAGGCCTTTCCTTGCACCTGTTTGGCCTTGAATTTTCGGTAACTAAAGGCATCGACAGAAAAATCAGCACTCCCCTGCAAAAAACCGGGCAATATAAAGGCAGCCTCTGTTGCTTTTCCTCCCTCCTGTGTTTTCAACCACTCGTCCAGCAGCAATCGGTCCATGTGTAGGCTACCGTTGAGCATGAGCAAGGGTGTTTGCCCCAAAACAAAGGCAGGTAAATTGTGGAGTTTGGCGGTCAAACGAAAGCTCGTGCTTTGGCTTTTTCCACGTAAATCTTTGGTGTGGAATCCGGTCTTATCTAATTCCAAGGCCCCATTCAATTCGCTTAGGCCAAAGCCCGACTTAATCCAATCTAAAGACACCTGTTCCAGCACCACTTTTCCTGTGCTGCTTCCTTCCAGCAAGCTAGAGGCGCGCGATTGAACAGGGCCATGATATTCCAAATCCAAGTGCGCCAAACCTTGCATCGCCAAAACGCTGTCAACAGGCAAAAACTGCTGCCAATGGTGTAAATCCAACGTTCCCTGCAAACGCAAGTCTAGACGCTGAGGTTTCCCGTCTTCCCAAGCCAAGGAAGCCTTTATTGACCGGCCTTCCATTAAGGCCGTTAATTGAGGGATATCCAAACGCATCGCTGACTTCCCTTCTTTTTGAAGCGTGCCCGTAAAGCTAAGCCCTTCGAGCTCTAAGCCCGTTTGCTTGTGGGTTAAAGCCCCCTCTTCTACCGCAAACTTGAGGTCAAACAAAAAGCTTTCGGCCTGGTTTAAGGTTCCCTCCAAACTTCCTGAGGCGGTGGCAAAACCTGCTCCTTTGTAGTCTTCAGGCATCAACTGCCAATCCGGCGGCAGCAAAGCCAAGGCCTCGCTAATATTGGTCTTTTCGGTAGTAAAGTTCAGCCCAAAACGGGGATTTTCCTTACCCTCCCATTGGCCGGAAAGCTTTACGCCCAAACCCGGGGTTTCTAAAAAACCGTCCTTTAAGGCATAGCGATTTTGTTCTAAATCCAAACTAAGCGCTGCTTCCAAAATCAAAGCTCGATCCTTAAACCAAGGGTGCTTGGCATTTCCCAAAACCTGCAAATCGCCCTGCCATTCTAAGGTCAACTCCCATAGTTCCTGCGCTACACTACCCTTGGCAAACGCCTCTTCGGCATGCAATGCCAGCTTAAATCCTTTATCCACTTCCTCCCATTGAAGGTCCATGGCGTACAAAATGAGCCCCCGCACCACAAAATGCACCGGTTCTCCGCGGTCTGCCTCCGAGCTGTCGGCTTTCCAAATAGAAAAATTATTCTGTTCGGCACCCGCCGTGCGCACATTCAAACGACCTTGGCGCAGTTCCAACCTGCGAACCGTATATTCCTGATATACAACATCCCAGATATTAAATTGCAAAAAAACATCCGCCGCCTCTAGCAACAAGCTATCTTCCCGAGCCAAGGCCCCTGCCTCGTAAGCCTTTACGTCTTGCAAGTTAAGCGATGCAAAAGGGAAGCTATGCCAAACATCTACTTCGACCTCAGCAACCTCAATCCGAGCCGTCAAATGCCGATTCAAAGCATCCAGCACATAAGCCTTAATATCGTCTTGAAAAACATAAACCAAGCCCAAGAGCAACGCTAGAAGCACCAGCACGGAGCCTGTCAGCCAAAGCAGGGTCTTCCAAAGTCGACGCATCCATTTTATTGCAACAGCATTTGGCATAGGTCAAAATTGCGGCTTTTGCTTCATTAAAAGAAACAACGAAAAAAAAGAGGCTCAGGTATACACTTGTTTTTTGGGGCGCTAATCCTGCTCTCCCAGGTAGTTTTTCCAAATCGGGCGGCATCCCTAAGCCTGTGGGGTCTTGCCCAAAGAATGGGGCAAGCCGCCACAGACCAAGGGCTGCCGTACCCTCTTTGTTCAAAAGCTACCTTGCTCCATCAGGGCGCCGGGTTACACAAATTCTAACCAAGCCGTCCTTGCCAACAAAAAGATTCCAAAACCTAAAAAAATCAAGCCCAATATTTGGTTCATCACCACCATTCTTCTCGGGGTAAAAAAGAATTTTAGCTTACCTGCAAAATAAATTTTAAGGATATCCAAGCCCAATAGGGTAACCAACGTGAGGATGAAATGCCATTTTATTTGTTCCGGATTGTTGTTAAACTCTGCGGAAACAAAGGCAAAAGTGCCCATCCAGAACAACAGGACCGATGGATTCACCGTATTGTAAAAAAAACCTTCACCAAACAATTTAAGGTAGTTACTTTTGCGCCCGCGCATCATTTCTTTCACTTTTTTTGCTTCACGGTCTTTAGAAAACCATTTAAACAAACCCATGCCAATAAGCAAAACACCTCCGCCCAAACTAATCCACGTTATGATTTCGGGGTGGTCGTCCAAATAGCTCCCCAAGGAGTAAAAAGCGAGCAAAATAAAGCCTGCATCGCTGCTAAGAATGCCCAATTCCATGGCGAAGGTACGCCAAAACCCTTCCCGTATGGAGGTTTGAATCAGCGCAAACATCACAGGGCCTGCAGCAATGCTGAGGGTAAGTCCCATTAGAATTCCGGTGGCAACCACTTGTGGCATCAGGTCCGCAATTTACCAAAAGTCCGCCATACCATTAGTTCACTTGCTTGGTGTTCAGGTATTGATTCCAGCTTTCCAATTGCTTTTCCCTCAACACCCTTGGGAATTTGTTTTGAGAACCCATTTTACCTTGGGCCTCCATCCAGCCGTAAAACAGATCCGGAGATAGCAGCTCTACTTTTACTTCTTTAAGTGCATGGGCGCGCTCCACCGCATAATCGTCGTTGAGTGCTTTCAAATACCCATCAATCTTTTCTGCTACTTCCTTTGCCTTAAGGGGCATTTCCCCTTGTACACCCAAGTACCATTTGTGTCCAAACAAATTCCCTATTTGTACCGGAACCACCGTAAACTCAGGAATGGCACAATTGCACTCCTCTCCCAACATTTCCAAAGCCTTTGTCATATTGTCCACCGATAAATGCTCTCCACAAAGGCTCAAAAAGTGCTTGGTGCGTCCGGTAATAATTATTTCGCGGTGCGCCAAGGAACTAAAGCGAATGGTGTCACCAATGAGGTAACGCCAGGCTCCCGCATTGGTGCTGAGCAAAAGGGCGTATTCTTGCCCCTCCTGCACTTCATGAATGAGCAAAGGCCGTGGTATTTCTTTTTTTAGCTGCCCATCCGGTTCAAAGTGCTCCGAATCAAATGGAACAAACTCCAAAAAAATTCCATTATTCATTACCAGCTCCATACCTTTTACGTCTTTCCGGCTTTGGTAGGCAATAAAACCTTCGCTGGCCAAATAGGTTTCCAGGTAATGTACTTTTTTTCCCAACAGGCTTTCAAATGACTTTTTATAAGGCTCAAGCGCCACGCCGCCGTAAATAAAAATGGAAAGGTTCGGCCACAGCTCATGAATGTTGTTTAAGCCATACGTTTTAATAATGCGCTCCAAAATAATTTGGTTCCAGGCGGGTACTCCTGTAATCATGCCAATGTCCCATTTAGGCGCATGCTTTACAATTTCTTCAATTTTTAGGTTCCAATCTTTGAATTTGGCTATTTGTTTTCCCGGTTTATAGAATGGGGCCGTATAGAACGGCATTTTTGCCTGACTAATTCCGCTTAAATCACCAATATAGTGGTTGCCTACCCGGGTTAAGTCGGAGGAGCCCCCAACCACCAGCACGCCTTTTCTAAACAGGTCCTCGGGCAAATCGTAGTTGACCAAGGACAGAATTTGCCGAATGGAGGTTTTTCGAATGGAGCGGATCATGGCATTGGTTATAGGCAATTGCTTGGAAGCAGAGCCACTGGTACCCGAACTCAAGGCAAAGTACTTTATCCGACCCGGCCAACATACGTTGGATTCTCCCTGCAAACTCTTATGCCACCAAGCCTCATGAATTTGGTTATAGTCTACTATAGGTACTCTTTCTTGAAACGTGCGCAAGGGATCCGTGGATGCCAATATGCTTCCAAAACCATAGTAGCTGCCAAATTCGGTTTGCCTGGCCTTGCGCAGAAGTTTTACCAGCGTTTTTCGCTGCAAGGATTCAGGGGAAGCACTTCGTCTGACCCTGCGCATGGTTTTTCGGAGCTTTAAGGCACGTTTTACTACATTACCCAACAAGTCCATAGCCTAAGTCTATAAGCGTTTTAAAAACACCACTTCTTCCGGGCTAAGGTGGCGTGCTTGTCCTCGTTTTAGGCCCTTTTTAGTAAGCCCTGCAAACCACACCCTGTCCAACTTAACCACACGATACCCCAAGTGCTCAAACATTCGGCGTACGATGCGGTTCTTGCCGGAGTGAATTTTTAAACCAATATGTTTGGCGTCGGCGCCTTCTACCTGATCTATTTCGTCGGGTTTAATGAAGCCGTCTTCGAGCTTAAGGCCTTTTCGTAGTGCCTCCAAATGCTCAGGGCTTAGCCTTTTATCTAGTTCGGCATGGTAAATCTTGCCTACTTTTCCGGACGGATGCAGCAATTTGTCTGCCAGATTACCATCGTTGGTAAACAACAACACTCCGGTCGTTTGACGATCCAAACGCCCTACCGGGTACACCCTTTCTTTGCATTGGTCTTGAACCAGGTGCATCACTGTTTTGCGGTTGTTGGGGTCCTTGGTTGTAGTGATGTAGTCTTTGGGCTTATTGAGCAAAACATAGACGGGTTTTTCGCCCATAACCCGCTTATCTCCCAACAAAACTTTATCTCCCGGCATCACCCGCAAACCCATTTCGGTAACTACTTCACCATTGATGCTTACGGCCCCTGTTTTAATAAGCTCATCGGCCTCGCGCCTTGAACAAAGACCCGCATTGGCCAAAAACTTATTGAGACGCACGCCCGGCCGGTCCAACTCCTCGCTGCTTCTCTTGGTCTTTAACTTTTTGGGCCTGGCAGATGGCCTTGACCCTGCGGCTTTAGACCCAAAAGAGGGCTTGCCCGTTGGTTTTTGAGGCATGGGTTTGTTTCCCGAAGGTTTATTTCCCCGCGAAGAGGATGGTCGGGAAGAGGATTTTTTATAGTTTTTGTCTTGGGGCATATGGCGCTTTGCTTTTTGCAAAAGTAGGCAAAAGGATGCGAGGCTTTTTCCAAAAGAAATCCTGCACCTTGCGCTCCCAAAACAGGCTTATCCGCGGAGCAAAAAACAGGTCTGTATCTTTTAAACGCCTTGGAATTAAACACCCTTTACAACCAATACATGAGCTCCTATTCCGCAAAAATTCCTACTCCTTCGATTGACTAAAGCGCCCATCTAGGAAACCGCCACCATGGCATGGGCTTACTCCTTTCAGGGAAAAACCGAAGGGAAATGAAAAAATTCCACGCCACCATCGCTGTAGTTCACCACAACCAAATCGAAACGGTACTCCTCGGGTTTGTTGTGTTGCTGAATAAAGCGTTCGGCTTGTTCTAAAAGAGTCCGTTGTTGCTTTCGGCTTGGCATAGCTTCCTCCAGGTTTCCCAAACCGTAACGGGTTTTTACCTCTACAAAAACCAAAAACCGGTCTTTGATCAAAATAAGATCAATGTCCCCATGCCCACGGGTCCAATTCTTGTGAAGCAAGGTATAGCCTTGTTGCTCTAGCCATTGTGCTGCGGCCGCTTCGCCTTTGCTTCCTGTTTGCTGTTTTGCCGTTTTCATGTTACATGCATTTAAACGGGCGGGGAACGCAACAATGGGTAGGAATTTGGTGTCTAAAGATACGGATAAACACCCAAAAAAGTCATTGGAGAAGTGGGCTCTGCCCTATAGATTTGAACTATGCACCCAACAGGCAAAAAAACACAAAGCAGTTCAGTGGCTAAGCAAAAACAGCCGGAACGTGAGGTGGTATATTGGGGCTATTTAAACGGAAAAGCTACCCGCTTTGTGATTCGGTTTGATTCCGAAACCAAAACCTATGTGCGGGTGCGCTACCTAGACGATGCTCCCGAGCGGGTCTTTTGAGTGCTTTCAACAGGCCAGTAAATCCAGGTAATCCACTGTTCAGGATTAGGCACTTCCTCCGGGTCGGTAACATATACTTCCATAGGAGGCCCCGCCTCTATGTACGCATGATTTACCAAATGTATTTTTAGCGCTTCGTAGGCTTTTTCCAAAGTTTCATAGGGGCCCCGGTGCTCGGCAAACAAACAAGAGATAGGCTCCAAATCTCTAAAGGTGCCATAATCGCTTTCAAATGTTTCAGGGTAAGGCGCTTTAAACGCAATAGCTGCCTCTACTTCGGAAGTGTCTTTTTGGTAGCTGTGGTAAAGAGCAGTTACCCAATGATTGCTGTCGGGCTTAAGCCCATTGGTGTACAATTGGGTATATAGCTCTTTGTATATACGCCCAAAAGCTTGGCTCATTTCTTGGTTTCCGAATATCGTTTCACGGTGTCCAAACATGCGCAAAGCGGGGCGTTCTTCCCTTCGAATGATGTAGGCTGGCACAGGTCCAAAGCGTTCAGCCATACCCGCCATATTCAGCATGTTTTTCTGAAGGTCTTGTGTCATCTGTTCTTTTAGGTTACCGAGTGTAAAAAAGAGGCGAGAAATAAGGTTGGGTAGTTCAACCATTTCTTGCCAGGTAATGGTAAGTTGTCCATTGGTGCTGTTTAGCTCAATAAAGCCATTGGATACCAAAGTCCGGGGCTCCATAAATTCCATAGAATATTCCAATCGTCGGTTGGGAACTATATCGGTAAGGCTAAGCTTCCCTTTTCCCATTTTTTTACCTTCCCAAGCCATCCAAGCGCCTATTCCTCGTGCATTTTGTGCGTAAGTGTACTTGGCTTTGGGGTCTGCCTTGCGCCATTCGGACCAGGCCGACCAATGGGTTAAATCGTTCATAAGGTAGAATACCCGCTGAGGGTCTGCATGGGTGACAACAGATTGAGTAACCGTGGCTTGATTGGGCAGTAAAGCTCCCCAAACCAAGGTAATGGCAAGCAGGACCACCAAAACGAGTAAAAAGTATTTTATAAGTTTCACAGGATAGTATTTTTAGTTTATAAAAAGATTTTTAGAGTATACTGCGGCAGGGGTGGAGCGAAATACCCGCCGAAAGCGCAAGGATGCAGCCCCTTAGGCGAGGATTTGGAGCTTCAGCAAAAACCCAAAGCCTTAGGGGCTGCCCTTGCGCTAAGGCGGTATGGAGGGACGGCCCGGTGCTTTGCAGCCGCCCAAACCCTATGCAATGCCCATGGGAAACTACGAAATAAAAAAGGAAAACGTAAAGCTATTGGCCACGGCGTATGGCCTCGACAGGCGCGAGTCGGCTGGCACTCCAGGCGGGGAAAATTCCGGCCACCAAGCCCACAAAAGCGGCAATCCATAATCCGCTAATGATATTACTGAGGCTCAACTGCATATCAAAAATATCCAAGCTTCGGATGGCATAAGCCACTAGGGCCACCAAAAGCAGCCCAAGCAGTCCTCCAACGATAGATAGAGAAAGAGCCTCCATCATAAATTGCAGCAAAATAAAGCTGCGTTTGGCGCCCAAGGCCTTTTGCAGTCCAATAATTGGGGTACGCTCGCGCACAGACACAAAAAGAATATTGGCGACTCCAAATGCACCAACCAGAATAGCGATTCCTCCAATAAACAAGCCTACCGTATTTAGGATTCCTGTGAGGTTAGCGCTTTGTTCTTGCAACAACCCGGACTCGTTGAGGGCGAAATCGTCTTCTTCTAAAGGGTGGATTTTGCGAATGGCCCGCATAGCACCTTTTAGTTCGCTCCGCAGGTAAGCCAGTGCAACGCCTTGTTTTGGTCGCGCCAATATTTCGCGCTGACGGTACCGGCCACGGGTATTGAACATGGCTTTAAAGTTGGGATATGCAATATGGACCCGTTCGTCCTCGCCAAAATCAATAAGGCTTTGGCCCTTTTCTTCGAGCACTCCGATCACGGTAAATTTGCCGGAGCCAATACGAAATTCTTGACCTATGGCCTGCCCGGCGGGAAACAACATCCGCGCAACCTCAGAGCCAATTACGGCTCCGGGACTACCTTGAGCGAGTTCGGCTTCGTTAAAAAAGCGCCCTTGATTGAGCTTAATGTCCAACACTTCATTAATGCCTTCGCTGAGCCCCACCACGGTGGTATTTTTCATGGACCTATTTAAGTAACTGAGTTGGGCGTCGTCGTAACTGCGGAAAGACACGTGAGCAAAAGATTCGACCCTAGCCCGCAACCACCGGGACTCCTTTTGACTTGGCTGAGGACGATTGATGTATTTCCACCAAGGTTGATCAAAGCCCCCGGACCAGGGCCATTTCTGAACAAAAATCACATCATCTCCAAGACTGGAAAGAGATTGGTTTATTCCGCGTTGGAGGCCATCGACCAGCGTATTGATGGAGATGATGAGAAAAATACCAATAACCATGCCCAATAGGGAGAGCAAACTGCGCAGTTTATTGGCCGTAAGACTTCGAAAAGCAAAACGAGCCGGCTCAAACAAGGTGAAAAAGAAGCGCATTTAAGGACAAAAATGGGTAAATTCTTACATGAGAAAATAAAAAAACAGACCTTTGTGGCTCTCCGAAGGTACATCAAGGTGTGCAAAAGCAGGCCTTAAAATTCATTAATTATGGAAAGTATGCGTCCAAAACGTGCGTTGTTGTCGGTGTATTATAAAGAAAAACTGGAGCCCTTAGCGCGTCAACTGCACCGTTTGGGAGTGGAGCTAATAAGCACAGGAGGCACAGGCCAGCAGCTGGAATCCTGGGGTTTACCCTGGACAGCGGCAGAAAAACTCACGGGTTTCCCGGAAGTTTTTGGAGGTCGGGTCAAAACCTTGCACCCTGTGGTATTCGGAGGCATATTGCAGCGCAGAGACCACCCGCAAGACCAAACAGATGCCCAAAGGCATCATTTGGCTCCCATAGATTTGGTAGTAGTAGAATTGTACCCTTTTGCCGAAACCGTAGAGCAAGGGGGAGCAGAGCAAGAAATCATAGAAAAAATAGACATTGGTGGCGTATCGCTCATTAGAGCTGCCGCCAAAAATTTTAGCGATGTATTGGTGTTGTCCTCCACCCAAGATGTGGAAGAGCTAACCGCGCATCTGGAAAAAAACAAAGGAAACAGCAGCCTGGCATTTCGTCGCTCCATGGCCGCTAGAGCCTTTCAACGCACTGCAGCCTACGATGCACAAATAGAAGCCTGGTTTGCGACCGGCAGGGTATTGAGCCACCGATTGGAACGTCAAGATTGGCAAAGTCTCCGCTACGGTGAAAACCCGCATCAAAAGGCCTATTGGAAAGGACGGCCCGCCGACTGGTATGAGGTTTTGAGTGGCAAAGCCTTGTCGTTTAACAACCTGTTGGATTTGGAGGCTGGTCTGGATTTGTTGTCGGATACAGGCCCAAGAGCTGTGATGGTACTAAAACACAATGTAGCCTGTGGCTTTAGCCAGGCCCCAAATGACCTGGAAGCATGGAAGGAGGCATTATCGGGAGACCCGGTAAGTGCATTTGGAGGCGTCATTATCAGCGGCCGTAAAGTAACTAAGGCAATGGCTGAAGCCATGAACAAGGTGTTTTTTGAACTATTGGCTGCTCCGGACTTTGAAGAGGAGGCTTTAGAAATCTTAAAAGAAAAGAAGCAAAGAATTCTGTTGCGATTGACCCAACAAGCAGCTTTCCCCGCCTGGAAACAAAAACAGCTTTTGGGTGGTGAGTTGTGGCAAGAGCGAGACCAAGGAATACCGGAAGACCGCCTGGTTAGCGGTAGGCCTCTGAGTCAAGAGCAGGCCAATGACCTAGCCTTAGCCAGGCTGTTGGTAAAGCATGCACGGAGCAATGCCATTGTGCTTGTAAAGAGCCAAAAGCTCATTGGCACAGGCTCAGGACATGTAAGTAGAGTAGATGCCGCGCGTTTTGCCCTGCAAAAAGCCAAAGAATTCGGGCATGAACTTAAAGGGGCCGTCATGGCTTCTGACGCTTTTTTCCCCTTTCCGGACTGCGTAGACTTGGCGGCGGAGGAGGGCATTAGCTGTATTTGGCAGCCGGGTGGAAGCGTGCGCGATCAAGCCTCAATTGAAGCAGCAGAAACCCATAAAATAAGCATGGTAATGGGCGGCATACGGCATTTTAGGCATGGTTAAACCCTAATGAACGGGCAATTATACCATAGAGCCCACCAACCAAAACCCTAAAAGAAGAGCAGCACGTACATAAATGACCCAAAGAAGCCGTTCATTTTTTCTCTTTCGGGCAAACAAAGCAAAAAATGCCCCAATTTTAATGTAGTTTTGTAAGGATTCTTCTGAGGAAGAGCATTTTTTGTTGGATAGCTAATTTTTGAGCCATTGGGCCTGTTTGATTTTTTAACCCAGGATATTGCGATTGATTTGGGTACCGCCAATACCTTAATCATCCACAACGATAAGGTGGTTGTAGACGAACCATCGATTGTAGCCGTAGACCGCCGAACCAGCAAGGTAATTGCTATTGGTAAGGAAGCTTTATTGATGCATGGAAAAACCAATGCCAATATTGAGACCATTCGCCCTTTGAAGGATGGAGTAATCGCCGATTTTTATGCTGCCGAAGAAATGATTCGGGGCATGATTAAAAAAATCAACGAACGTAAGCGCTGGGTTAAACCCTCCTTGCGTATGGTGATTTGTATTCCATCGGGCATTACTGAAGTAGAAAAGCGGGCTGTAAAAGACTCGGCAGAACACGCCGGAGGAAAGGAAGTGTGCCTTATTCACGAACCCATGGCCGCAGCTTTGGGTATAGGCATTAATGTAGAGGAGCCCAACGGAAATATGATTATTGATATTGGAGGTGGCACCTCTGAAATTGCGGTAATTTCCCTGGGCGGTATTGTGTGCGACAAATCTATTCGGGTTGCGGGCGACGATTTAACCCACGATATTGAAGATTATATGCGGAGGCAGCACAACATCAATATTGGAGAGCGCACCGCAGAGCGTATAAAAATTGAAGTAGGGGCCGCACTTCAGGAGCTGGAAGAACCACCCGCTGATTTTGCCGTACACGGCCGGGACCTTATGACAGGAATTCCAAAAGAAATTACGGTGTCTTACCAGGAAATTGCCTTTGCCATAGATAAAACCATTTCAAAAATTGAAGCCGCTATTCACTCGGCCTTGGAAATGACGCCCCCCGAACTGGCCGCCGATATTTTTAGAACCGGTATTTATTTGGCCGGAGGTGGTGCCTTATTGAGGGGTTTAGACACCCGAATTTCGCAAAAAACCAAATTGCCGGTGCATATTGCCGAGGACCCCTTACGTGCTGTGGCACGAGGCACAGGTATTGCGCTCAAAAACATGGATAAATATTCTTTCTTGATCCGTTGAGTCCATACCCGGTATGCAAAACCTACTGAAGTTCCTGTTTCGTTTTCGGCGCTTCCTCCTTTTTTTGGTTTTGCAGGGATTCGCTGTTTTTTTGATTTCTAAACAGTTTGCCTACCAAAGGTCCGTTGTTAACGATGCAACCTCAGGTATAACTGGTTGGTTTTGGGGAGGCTACCAAGAAGCTGTACGCTACCTTCACTTAACCAAAGAAGTAGAAGCCTTAAGAAGAGAAAATGCCACATTGCGGGGACATCTTCGCAGCTCCAAATACCTGGAGTATGGCAATTCATGGGGCAAAGACAGCAGCTTAAACCAAGCTTACCGGTTTTTACCGGCAGAAGTCCTGCATTTAAGCACGCGCCAGGCCACCAATTACTTTACTTTAAATGTAGGGCAAAAGCATGGCGTACGCCCCAATATGGGTGTATTGGCTCCGGAAGGAGTCGTTGGAGTTATTACGCGGGTGAGCGATCATTTTTCCGGGGGAATCAGCTTGTTAAATTCCAGAGGAGAAATGCAGCTTTCCGTACAATTGCGCAAAGACGGCGATTACGGCACGCTGGTATGGGACGGAAACAACCCATGCTGCGCTTGGGTAGAAAATGTAGGAAGTCATGTGGAAGTAGCCAAAGGAGATACAATAGAAACCAGTCTCTTATCTACCCTTTTTCCTCCCGGCATTGCCGTAGGCACGGTAGACCATAGCGAAAGCCTGGGGAACGAACCAGGTCAACGCTTGTACGTGAAATTATTTACGCCTTTTGGTCGATTGCATAGTGTATATGTAGTCGATTATTTGCTGCAACAAGAAAAAGACAGCTTGGAGGAGGAAGTGCAAGGCTTATGAAACAAAGCTTTGGGCTTGTATTATCGGGCGTCCTATTTATACTCCTGGAACTGGGTTTGTTTAGCCGCATATCTATGTCGCCCCTGGGGCCGCTAATGATTTATCCCTTATTTCTATTTCGATTACCTGCCGCTATGCCCAAAGGCTGGTATCTGTTTACGGGTTTTGCTGTTGGCCTTGTTTTGGACCTCTTTTTACAGACGGGCGGCCTGCACGCTGCTGCGGCTTCGGCTTTTTGCTTTTTTAGGCCCGCTGTTTTCGGATTGTATTTTACTACCGATGATTTAGAAGACATGGGAAGGCCAGGTATACCCCGAATGGGCTTGGCCAAATTCTTAATCACTTTTGGCGTTTTGGTGCTCATGCATCAATTGTTCTTTCACGTCTATTCTATGTTTAGAATGGATTTACTGGCCATCCTTGCCCTTAAATGGATTACCGGGAGCTTGCTTTCTCTGGTCGTAATGGTGCTTATTCATGGACTGTTTGTGCGTCGATAGTTATGGAAAGCCGCCGATACATGTACTTTATAATGTTTGGCTTAGTGGCCTTCATTTTTCTAATTCGGCTGTTCTTTTTGCAAGTCATAGACGACTCTTACAAGGTGGCCGCTGAAGGATACACCATTCGGCGGCTGGTAGAACACCCGGTTCGAGGCAATATTTTGGATAGAAACGGAGAGGTTTTGGCCACCAACGAATTTGCCTACGACCTAATGCTTATTCCTGCCGAAGCAGGTGAAGTCGACACCTTTTTGCTGAGCTCCTTAACCGGAGTTCCTATGGAAGATTTTAGGAAAGCCTACGTCAAAGTCGAACGCAATTTAGAAAGCGGCCAAAACCACAGCAAGCAACCACAGGCCTTGGTAAGGGAACTTACGCTAAAATCCATGGCTGCCTTCAAAGAAAAAATGTACTTGTTTCCCGGGTACTTTTTGAGCAAACGTTCGGTGAGGCGCTACCCAAACCCTACCGCAGCTCATGCCTTAGGCTATATTCGGGAAGCCGACAAAAAAGCGATTGAAAACAATCCCTATTACCAAGCCGGCGACTACATTGGCGTAGCCGGAATTGAAAAATCCTATGAGGAGATCTTACGAGGCCAAAAAGGTGTTCGAAAAGTATATGTAGATGTACGAAACAATGAAAAAGGCCCCTTTATGCAAGGGGCTTTAGACACCGCTTCGGTAGCCGGCTATGACCTTACCACCACCCTTGACTTGCCCTTGCAACTGTTTGGCGAGGAACTCATGAAAGGTAAAAAAGGAGCTATTGTAGCCATTGAGCCGTCAACGGGTGAAATTTTGGCCTTGGTTTCGGCACCCAACTACGACCCCAATTGGATGGTAGGTCGAAATTTGAGGATGCATTATGGCGATTTAATCCAAGACAAAAACTTACCGATGCTCAATAGGGCGGTTATGGACGGATATCCACCCGGTTCTATTTTTAAGGTAATGAATGCCTTGGTTGGCCAACAGGAAGGCGTAATTCACCGAAATACCGTGGTCCCATGCCGGGGTGGCTTCCGCCTTTCGGCAGCTCATACGGTTGGCTGTCATGGCCACCCCGATGCCAATTTACCCTTTTCCATAACCACCTCCTGCAACGCCTATTACTGCCATGTGTTTAACGAAATCACCAAAAAATACCCCACCCCAAGAGAAGGCTACAGCGTGTGGTACCAAAGAGCTAAAAAATTCGGCTTTGGCACCAATTTAGAGGCAGACTTACCGGAAGCCAAAGGAGGCTTGCTTCCGCCGCCTGAGTATTATGACAACAGATATGGAAAAGGCAGATGGCGCGGGCTAACGGTAATTTCTTTAGCCATAGGTCAGGGAGAACTAAAAGCCAATGCCCTTCAAATTGCCAATTTGGCCGCGATTGTAGCCAATAAAGGGTACTACATCACGCCACATATTGGCAAGTCGGTCAAAGGCGCCTCGCTATCACAACAGCTCTTTAAACGGCACCAAACAGGCATCGACACGGCACATTTTAGAGTGGTTTACGAAGGTATGTATGGAGCCGTGCATGGAGCAGGAGGTACCGCACGAATTGCCCGTTTAGACAGCTTAGCCATTTGCGGTAAAACAGGTACCGCTCAAAACCCCCACGGCAAAGACCATTCCGTTTTTATGGCTTTTGCACCCATGGAGAACCCTAAAATTGCAGTGGGCGTTTTGGTAGAAAATGGGGGCTACGGAGCCACTTGGGCCGCACCCATTGCTTCCTTAATGATAGAGAAATACTTAACCGACACCATTTCGCGCGCGTGGCTGCACGACCGCATCCGAAACGGTGTGCTAATCGATACCCTGCAATGAATCAACGCATGCAAAGGGAACGTATTACCGGTAAAGTCGATGGCCTTTTGGTAATTATGTATGTGGCACTTTGCCTTTTGGGCTGGCTGCATGTTTGGTCTGCCGCAGAATCTCAAATCCGCCCCTCGCCTTTTGACCCCGGTTATGAACCCGGAAAGCAGCTGATTTGGATGGGTATTTGTGCCGGTGTAGCCTTAGTACTTATGCTTTTGGACACAAAAATTTTTCCGGCATTTCGCAGCTTTGCTTACGCAGCCTCACTTGGACTTTTGGTTTTGGTACTCATCATTGGTCAAGAAGTGGGAGGCAATAAAAGTTGGATTGTTTTGGGAAGCTCCATCAAAATTCAGCCCTCCGAATTTGCCAAATATGCCACCGCGCTCATGCTGGCCGGATTTATGGCTACCCAGCAGTTTAACCCACGCATCAATAAGCATTGGCTCTTTGTCTTTGCCATTATTTTGATTCCCGCCCTGTTGGTTTTGCTCGAAAAAGACACCGGCTCCACCTTAGTGTATGCCGCTTTTGTTTTGGCCTTGTTTCGATTTGGACTCAATCGGGCCCTGCTCTTTTTAGGCCTTTTGGTGGCCGCCCTGTTTCTAGCCTCTTTATTTATTACTCCTTGGTATTTGGTACTGGGCCTGGTAACGGTGGCCGCTTTGGTTTGGTTCTTTGTCTTTAGGAAAAACAAACGCTCCTTGTGGCCTATATTGCTTTTAACCATAGCACTAAGCGGCTTTACCTTGGCAGGCCGTTGGGTATTCGACCATGTGCTGCTGCCCCACCAACAAACCCGAATTAAGGTACTGTTCAACCCCGATTTAGACCCTAGAGGCAGTGGATGGAATGTAAACAACTCAAAAATGGCGCTGGGCTCCGGAGGCTTGGCCGGCAAAGGCTTTTTGAAAGGTTCTTTAACCCAACTCAAATTTGTTCCTAAACAGCATACCGACTTTATTTTTTCGGCCATTGGGGAGCAATGGGGGTTCCTTGGAACCTCCTTTGTTATTTTGCTTTATCTCGGCTTGTTGTATCGATTGGTTTGGAAAGCAGAAGCGCAAAGGTCCGAATTTGCTA
Source organism: uncultured Candidatus Competibacteraceae bacterium (assembly GCA_964545365.1). GTDB lineage: Bacteria > Bacteroidota > Bacteroidia > CAIKAF01 > CAIKAF01 > CAIKAF01. Next base: position 26,403 of record CAZJFM010000028.1, read on the forward strand.
AGGTGTTTGGCTATTTGGTTGCCTGCATTTTGTTCTTCCACTTTTTTATGAATGTTGGCACCACCATTGGTTTGGCACCTGCAGTGGGTGTTCCTCTACCCTTTGTGAGCTATGGAGGTTCCAGCTTGCTCGGCTTTACCCTGCTCTTGTTTACCTTTATTAAGCTGGATGCACACAACAAAGAGGTGCTGCGGTAAAAATTTTGAAGCCGTTGAAGGGCTGGAAAGCGGATAAGGTTCGATGGTTAAGGCTGAGTTAAATACCTTTTGACGAAACCCTTCAGAGAATGGCCCCCGGCCATAAGCGAATGCCACCCAAGCAAGCGCCCATAGCGGGCGCCCTGAGGAGGCGACCAAAGGAAGCCCCCGCAAGGGTTTGCCCGATATAGGACGCTGCGCAGGGGGGCAGCAGCCCAATGGCCGTTCTGGAAGATAATCCCAATTTGGAAGCGGGGCCCAAAGCCTAAAAAATCCTTCATTGGAATTTCTTACCCCCTTTACCCTAAGTCCGGGCAATGGGATTCCATCTTAGCCGTTTTAGTCTAAATTTAACCCATGAAACATATCCTTTTTATACTGGTTTTGACCCTATGCTCCGGGCTTTTTGCGCAGGGAAATGAACATCCCTTCCATCTCATGGGCTGGAGCACCGAATCAACGGGAGACTCCACCTTCACCATATATGCCACCGAGGAAAATGCAGAGGCTTGGAGCAACAAACTTGGCCAAACCTTAGGAATTACAGCAGAGCTGAGCAATGGCCAATGGATTTTTCGCAGTCTCGAAATTCAAGGTTTGGGTCAACAGCTGACTTTAAAAATTTCGGATGGTTATTTCCGCAATGGAGAAAAAACAGCAAATATGGGCTTTTATTATAAGCCCGCAGATGCAAAAAGACACGAAAAACGAAAAGCTAAGGCAGAAGCCAAGGGTGAAACCCTGGTGCGCATAACGCATGCCCAACTAGTCGACGGTTCGGGCAACGAAATCCTACGGAGTCGAAAGCAGGTAAAACTGTTTTTGGATTGGTTAAACAACCCACATTAACAACCACTTAGGCCTGGTCAGCCACCCAAGCCTTTGCCGCCTCCAAAGCCTCCGCAATGCCTTCGGGACGCTTGCCCCCGGCATTGGCCAAAAAGGCTTGTCCGCCGCCGCCGCCCTGAATGTGGCTCGAAACTGCTTTAATGAGTTGACGGGCATCGCGTCCCTGCTCCACCAAATCATCGCTGACAAAAGCCGTTAATCCCGCTTTGCCCTCTTGATTTGTGGCTATAAGGGCCACGGTTTGTTTCGCCTCTTTGCGCAATTCAAACATTAGGTCCCGAACCAAAGCCGGCGACAGTTTGGTTTGGGCTGCCATAAAACGAACCCCGTTAAGGCTGCTTGCCTGCGATTGCCATGCCTTAAGTTCCTCTTTAGCTGCCTGAGCCTGCAAGGATTCCAACTGCTGTTTCATTTGCTCTTGCTGTTCGAGCAATTGCTCCACGGCACGAAGCGGCGTTTTGGGTTGCTTTAAGGTTTGGCC
>CAZJFM010000028.1:28029-30245 GCA_964545365.1 uncultured Candidatus Competibacteraceae bacterium
TGGTTCTCTAAAATTTTCTCTTGCACCCGTTCCTCAATGGCCCTTAGGGTTTCTGGCTCAATTTTTCCGGGATGCGAAAAGTCGAAGCGCAGGTAGTCGGGGTGCACCAAAGAACCACGCTGCTCTACATGCGTGCCAAGGATTTCGCGTAAGGCAGCATGCAATAAATGCGTGGCCGAGTGGTTGCGAGCGGCATCCAAACGACGGGCCTTGTTGACTTGAGCGCTAAAGTTTTCCTCAGGAAATTCAGGCAGTCGATCGGTCCAATGCACCAATAAATTGTTCTCGCGTTTGGTGTCCAGCACCTGAATTTGCTCTTTGGAGGAAATCAATACGCCTTGGTCGCCCACCTGACCACCGCCTTCGGGATAAAAAGGGCTTTGATCGAGCACCAACTGAATGCCCTTTTTGCCTTTTTGGCTGACCTCCCTGTATTTTACAATGCGGCAATTGGGCCATTCGGTGGCATCGTAGCCAACAAAACGGCTTTCGGTGGCGGCCAGCAGTTCAATCCAGTCACCGGCCTCTACTTTTCCTGCTGCGCGCGAACGGGTCTTTTGCTCGGCCAGGGCTTGCTGAAACCCGGCCTCATCCACTCCATAACCGGCCTCCGAGGCAATAAGTGCGGTAAGGTCGTATGGAAAACCAAAGGTATCGTAGAGTTCAAAGGCTTTTTCGCCGGAAACGGTAGCACCTGCCGGAAGCGTAGCAAACAGCTCATTGAGTCGGGACAAACCCGTTTCCAAGGTGCGCAAAAAGGCGGTTTCTTCCTCGAAAATCACCTCTTTAACAAAGGTTTGCTGCTTTTTCAACTCAGGGAAAGCGGCCCCCAGCGACTCAACCAACAGTGGAACCAGTTGATGTATAAAAGGCTGCTTCAATTCCAAAAAACTAAAGCCGTAGCGAATGGCCCGACGCAAAATGCGGCGAATTACATAACCGGCGCCGGTGTTGGATGGCAACTGCCCATCGGTAATGGCCAACGCCACTGCCCTTAGGTGGTCGGCCACCACCCGCATGGCGATATCGGTGCTTTCGCTTTGACCATACCTATGCCCTGTGGCCTTTTCCAAGGCCTTAATGTACGGTTGAAATAGGTCTGTATCGTAGTTGGAGCTTTTGCCTTGAAGCACCATGCACAAACGCTCCAGACCCATGCCGGTATCGACGTGGGTTTGGGGCAAGGGCTGCAAACTACCGTTGGCCAAGCGGTTGAATTGCATAAACACCAAATTCCAAATTTCCACCACTTGGGGATGGTCCTGATTCACCAGTGCCGCCCCGGGCGATTGTTGGCGCTCCATTTCGGGGCGAATGTCCACGTGAATTTCGGAGCAGGGACCGCAGGGACCGGTATCGCCCATTTCCCAAAAGTTGTCCTTTTTATTTCCGGGCAGCACCCGTTCGGCGGGAAGTTTCTCCAACCAATAGGCTTTGGCCTCGCTGTCCTCGGGCAAATTCTCAGAAGGATCTCCTTCAAAATAAGTAGCATAGAGTTGCTCTTTGGGGATTTGGTAGACCTCCGTCAAGAGTTCCCAAGCCCAATCGATGGCCTCCCGTTTAAAATAATCGCCAAAAGACCAATTGCCCAACATTTCGAACATGGTATGGTGGTAAGTATCCTTGCCTACCTCCTCCAAATCGTTGTGTTTTCCACTCACGCGCAGGCACTTTTGGGTATCGGCCACACGCGGGTAAGCAGGCGCTTCATGCCCGGTGAACCAATCCTTAAAGGGGTTCATACCGGCATTGGTAAACATAAGGGTTGGGTCGTCCTTTAGCACCATTGGCGCAGAGGGGACAATCTTATGTTTCTTATTTTCAAAGAATTGCAAAAAAGTATCTCGCACTTGTTTGGCCTGCATAGCTATCGCATTAATCCGTTTTGCGGGCAAGGGTTTCAGGGAGAAACTTACCCGGCAAGCCGCAAAGGTAGCGAACGAAACAGAGGAAATAAATGGAAAAGGGTGAGTTTTTGGGGCCTAATCCCGCTCTCGGCTTATAGTCTGTTTGTGTCCGCCCTTTGGGGCTAAACTTCGCCGTGGCTTGCTGGCGCTCCGCCCGGCTCAGTAAGCCCCAAAAGGCAGGCACTGCACAGAGCTACCGCCTCCATCGGGGGCCTAATCGTGTTCCAAAAATAAAAAGCCCTGATACGCATAAGAGGACCAGGGCTTCCATTTTAAAAATCAACGCATCAATGCGGTGCTGCTTTTTGT
>CAZJFM010000029.1:0-30051 GCA_964545365.1 uncultured Candidatus Competibacteraceae bacterium
TGTACATAAGTTTGACCGGTTTGAATGGTGGCCACATTGTTGCCATCGATGGTAACTGTGGTACCATTTTGTGTTCCTAATACATACACTTTATCTGGTCCATTCAAATACCCCTTCACCACTATATACTTGTCACCAGTGAGGGCAATGGGGACAATTTGGTCCCCCATGATGTCTGCGCAACCTCCATAAGGTGCGCCACTCATGGAGTCGTCGTTGATGGTAATGGCAATGGGCTTGTCGGAGTTTACTATGGTACCTTCTAAGTGTTGATTGGCGGCGGTGCTTGCTGCCCTGCCGTTCCAGGTTTGTCCTCTATTAAGCACGATGGTAAAAGGTGTACCGGCATTATGTCCAACAATATTTTTGGTGGGAGTTATGGTAATGGTAGTATTGTTTTCAGTAGCTACAATATCAAAGCCTGACCGAGCATAGCTGGCATTGTTTAGGTAGTTTTGAAAAGGGAGTAAAAATTGTGTACCCAAGGCATTTTTCCCTTTTAGGGTGAATATGTCAGGGTTGCAATTGCAGCCGGGGTTGATTTCGTAATAGGCGGTAATGGGTGAGGTGGCCCTAATTTTAAATCCCTTGTTTAGCACGGCATTGGGTGGATTGTTTTCAATTAGTCCAATCCAAGCCGTCAAATCAATGGAAGTTCCAGCATTTGGGCCCAAGTTTAAGGTCTGTATGGGAAATCCTGGATTGGCAGGTTGTTCTATGGTTATGGTTGCGGCCTGACCAAAGGTGGCGAATCGAAATAAAATGGGACGGTCACCATGGTTTTGGGCTGCTTCCGGAGCTACAAACCAAAATAAGGTATCTTTTTGGCCATAAGCTTTTGTTCCTATAAGCAGGAAACCTAACAAGCACAGAATTTGGTAGCGCCTCAACATAGGTAATGAGTAAGTACTTTAGTTTGCATTTTATCTACAGAAATGGCAAAAACCTTTGGGGTATTTGAGATGTACACTAGTTCATTCGGTAAAATGTGCCGAGAGCCCAAGAAAACTCTGGGGCTATGCCAGAAAGCAGCAATTCAAGGTTCAGGCGACGCCTCAGATACTTCAATACATAAATTTCTGTGGGCGGGTACGGCCTTTTATATTTTTTCGGATAGATATGCAGTAATCGCTTCATTTCACTTATTTGCTAAGGGACAATCTACTCAAAAATATGTAGGTTTTGAGTGGTGTTAAATGTTTCACCTTTTATTATGTATTGGTAGACGCCAGTGACCAATTTTTCCCCGTTCTGATTTTTTCCCTCAAAGGGGGTGTCGTTTTCAGAACTTCCTTGGTATACTATGCGCCCCCAGCGATTAAATACCAAAATGGTATAAGGCGAACAAAGCTCTATGTCCGGATCTAAGAGCAATTGGTCGTTTATTCCGTCTCCATTGGCCGTAATTAGGTTTGGGAAGTCAATTTCCTCCCAACTTTTGGTATGTTCTACTACCACACTGTCTTCGGCGGTGCCCATGCAGCCGTTTATGTCTGTAATCTCTACTTGAATGGTGTATGTGCCTGCTTGGCTGTATACATAACTGGTTGGATTCCCTTCCACCTCGCTGTTGTCTCCTGTAAACCAAAGAATCGGTTCCACTATACTGTCTCCGGAAATTTGCTCTAACCGGTAGCCAACTTCACGAAAACATCCCGTTTCTGTAATTAGTAGGACTTCAGGGCCTGGACGAATGTTGACCGGTTTAGAAAACGTATCTCGGCAGCCTTCGTCGGATTCAGCCATGAGCGTGACTATGTAGACTCCTGTGTCTGCATAGGAATTGGGAATGCTATTGCCTACTCCGGTTTGGCCATCTCCAAAATCCCAATAGTATTGGAGTATGGAACCGCTGGAAATGCTGCTTTGGTTTTTGGGTTGATATGTTTGGTCAATGCAAACTCCATCGTGATCAAAGTCCAATTCCGGTAGAGGGTATACCTTAACGGCTTGCATTAAGGTGTCAAAACAACCTTCAGAGCTTTCCACCACCAATTGCACGGGAATGCTTCCGCCCTGAGCAAATAGGGCATGCCAATCGGTTTGGCCGGACTGAAAATCTACGATTTGATCCCCATCTATATCCCAATAATATTGAACCAATTGGCTTGGAGCAGGCACGCTGCTTGTGGCGCTGCTCAACCACAAACTATCTTGTGCGCAGGCGGCCAAAAATTGAAATGCAGCCACAGGCTGTGGATGTACTTCAATCCATAGGTTGGCCGTATCGGCACAGGGACCATTTGAACCAATTACTTGAAAACTTGATGACTGGCTCAGCGTCAATACCTGACTGCTGTCGTTGGGCTGGTTAATGCCAGGCCCGGACCATTGGTAGTGCGTAGTGCCTTGGGCATCTAATAAAACAGGAACACCTGGACAAACCAGGCTATCGCTTGTTTGCACATGTAAATTTACCGGAGGCGGATTGGGCAGCACCGTATCCAATTGCAAGGTGTCACAGCCCTGGTTATCGAAAACCCAAACAGTATAGGCGCCTGCGCCTAAATTGTACTGATTGGCTTGGTTAGAGCTGTTGTGCTGCCAAAGGTATCCAATGCTCCCCGGGCCGCCGCTTCCGGAAACAAACAATGCACCGTTTTGGTCGTTATGGCACGAAGGAGCTTGCAAACTATCTACTTGCGCCAATAGAGGAGGAGGGGCACTTACTTGAATGGAATCGCTTTTTTGGCAACCGTTGGAATCGGTAACCGTAAAATGGTACCAACCTCCGGGCACATTCGGTGGATTGAAACTTTGCGGACCATGACTCCATAAAGGAGTTAAGGGGCCTGTGCCTCCTGAGGCATTTGCCATTACTTGACCGTCTGCACTGCTTGGGCAGGATGCAGGACTGGCGTTTAGGTTTAGGTTCAATGCTGCGGGATTGATCAAGCTAAGTGTATCTGTAACTTGACATCCCAGTGAATCCGTAACCTGCACTGTATAACTGCCTGCCGTCAAGCCGGTTTGGCTGGCCATGGGGCCCAATCCTCCACTCCAGGCAAATTGAAAGGGTGCAATCCCTTGCGTGGTTTGCATGTGGATTTCTCCCGTGCTGTCGTTGTGGCACAGCAGAGAAACCAAAGAATCGCTGAGGGCTACGCTGTCTACCAACAAAAATACTTGATCCGAATCCCCAGGGCATCCATTAACAAAAGGCCTGACCGTGTACCAGCCACTTTGGTTGGTTTGAAGTCCATTTAAGTTCACTTGCGCTTGATTGGCGAAAAAACCACCGGGGCCTGACCATTCAAATTGAGCCGATCCCGGCCCTGTGGCTGAGAGTAAGCCGTTGGAACCTGCACATTGAGGTGGAATAGGGTTGGCAACTGCCGGACTTGGAGTTGCCTGTATAAAAATAAACACCGAATCAGATACCACCGGGCAAGCCCCTACCGTTCCGGTGAGCAAATACAAACCCGAATCCGAAGGCAAGGCCCCAAAAAGGGTGTCAAATTGTTGGTTTGACGTAAAATTATTTGGCCCTGTCCACTGGTAGGTAGCTCCCGGCAATGGATTGGCTGAAAGGTATAGATCGGCTCCTTCGCAAAGAGAATCGGAGGAGACAGAAGCTTGGAATTGATAAGCCGAATAGTCTGAAAAGTAGCCGTAACGGCAGCCGGAACTGGCCCCTCCATTAATGATGCCCATATGGAATAAATGGCTGCTGTTTTGAATCAAACTGGCCTGTCCGGCAGGGATATCGCTAGTGTTGAATTGAATTTGGGCATACATCCAGTTTCCTCCCGATCCAGGCACCGGATTGAAATTTCCGGACTGAATCAATCCGGGATTCCCATTTAAGGTGAAGTTTCCTTCTCCACCAGTTTCCACCATCAAATTTAAGGCGAAAAATTCGGTGGTACTTCGGGTAAAGCCAATTTGTTGGCTCCCGGTGCAGCGAACAGGTGGCAAAACGGCCCCACCAACCTCGCAACCAAAACCGGTGGTATGCAATACATACACCGGAAATGAGCTTTGGATGTAAGCGGTGGTGGCACTTTGCACATGCACGTAAGTTTGCCCGGCATTCAAAGTTCCCACTATATTTCCGTCGATTGTAATCTGGGTATTGTTTTGGGTAGCCAACACAAACACCCTGTCCGAGCCATTCAAATACCCTTTTAAAGTAATGTACTCCTGTCCTAAAATGGGAATGGGCACCAGTTGATCTCCCATCAAATCTGCACATCCACCATAAGGCGCACCATTCATAGAATCATCCTTGATGGTTATGGCTATGGGCTTGTCTGAAATAACTGTGGTTCCCGCGGGGCGTTGATTTGCACTCTGGGATACCGAAACCCCGCTCCATGTTTCACCTGCGTTTAGTATTACCGTAAAAGGAACTCCTGCAGGATGGCCCACAATATCTGCGGTAGGATTTATTGTAATGGAGGTGGCGTTTTCCGTGGCAACAATGTCGAAACCACTAAAAGATTGGCTTACTCCATTGGCTAAAAAATTCTGAAAGGGAAGCATGAATTGCGTACCAAGCGCATTTTTCCCTTTTAATGTGAAAATATCGGGATTGCAGTTGCAACCGGTAACCACTTCATAGTATGCGGTAATAGGACTGGTGGACTGAATACGCAGCCCCTTATCCAAGATTTGATTGGCGGGCTTATTTTCCAGCAAATCCACCCAGGGGGTAAGGTCAAGCGATTGCGTAGTATTGGGAGGAATGGTTAAGTTTACCGACGGGAACCCTAGATTAATAGGCATAGAAACCGTGACCGAAGCCGCCTGCTGAGTGGTAGAGATTCTGAGTGATATAGGTCTGTCTCCGTGACTTTGTTGTACTTCAGGAGCAACAAACCAAAAAAGCGTATCGGTTTGTGCGGCTAGTTTTCCTACCACGATAGGGCTGAAAAACAGCAAACAAAATACGAGGTGTCGAATTCTTACCACGATGTAAATTTAGGTCAATCAAGCCTAAATTTATATTCCAAGTAAGATTAAGCCTATTTTATTTTTAGCTACATCATTTGGCCTTTAACGGCGCAACCGTTTGGATTCGGGTAATTTCAACTCCACCTAACTTTAGCAGTACAAAGCAGCCCTTACAGCCAGCCAAGCACCTCACTAAGCACCTGCTCATCTGCTGGTCCCCAGGCCAAATGACGGACGTCCGCCGGTTCGATCCAGGCTACCGCATCATGGTCGGTCAAATGCTTGGGTTGGATTTGTTTGCTGCCAATGCGCCAAGGCATCAACCATAAAGGCGCTCCGGTTCCGGTAAGGCTCTTGACCTGCGCCAGGGCTTGCAAAGGCTCTATTTCCCAGCCAAATTCTTCTTGCCATTCGCGGATAAGCGCCTTTTCTTGACTTTCGCCTACCTGTATTTTTCCGCCGGGAAATTCCCATAGCCCGGCATTGGCCGTACCCGCCTTTTTTCGGGCGGCAAAACACATATTGCCCGACTGCAATATGCCGGCTACTACTTGTATGGCTTTGGAATCACTCAATGCGTATGGCTTGCGCCACTTTTTGTTTGAGTAAGGCTATGCTCAGTACTTCTTCCATGGTGCGCACGTAGTGGAATTTGAGGCCCTTTATATAGGCCGGCTCTATTTCTTCCACATCGCGGCGGTTGTCTTCGCACAATATCACCTCTTTTATATCGGCCCGTCGAGCGGCCAATACTTTTTCTTTTATGCCGCCCACCGGAAGTACTTGTCCACGGAGGGTAATTTCGCCGGTCATGGCCAGGCCTGCTTTTACTTTGCGTTGGGTAAAGGCTGAGGCAAGGGCCGTGAGCATGGTTATACCGGCCGAAGGGCCGTCTTTGGGCGTGGCGCCCTCGGGTACGTGCAGGTGCACGTTCCAGCGATCAAAGAGCTCTTGGTCTAAATCAAGAAGTCCGGCATTGCTTTTGAGAAACTCCAAGGCCAGTTGGGCCGATTCTTTCATGACTCCACCCAGGTTTCCGGTGAGGCTGAGTCGGCCTTTGCCTTTGCTGAGGCTGGTTTCAATGTACAGGATATCGCCGCCAACTGCAGTCCAAGCCAATCCAACCACCACACCTGCGCGGTTAAATTGGGTATACCGTTCTCTGGGAATGGCGGGGCCCAACATGTCGTTCAGGCGTTCTTTGGTAATGATGGGGTCAAAGTCTTGTTCCGAGGCAATGGCCACAGCGGCTTTACGCACCACAGCGGCAACTTGTTGTTCGAGTCGCCGCACGCCACTTTCGCGGGTGTAATGTTGAATTAGGTATTCTAAGGCCGGCTTGCGCAGCTTAAGGTGTTCGGGGCTTAAGCCATGTTCTTTAATTTGCTTGGGCAGCAGGTGCTTTTTGGCAATCTCTATTTTTTCTTCTACCGAGTAGCCGCTGATGTGAATGATTTCCATGCGGTCGCGTAGAGCCGGTTGAATGTTGCCCAAATTATTGGCGGTGGCAATAAACAAAACCTTGGAAAGGTCAAAATCAACATCCAGGAAGTTGTCGTGGAAGGTGCTGTTTTGTTCGGGGTCTAAAACTTCAAGCAGGGCAGAGGAGGGGTCGCCGTGTATGTCATGGGAGAGTTTATCGATTTCGTCTAGGATAAACACGGGATTGGCAGCACCTGCTTTTTTGAGGTTTTGCAGGATGCGTCCGGGCATGGCACCGATATAAGTTTTGCGGTGGCCGCGGATTTCGCTTTCGTCGCGCATTCCTCCGAGGGACATGCGGCTGTAGGATCGACCGAGGGCTTCGGCGATGCTTTTGCCAAGACTGGTTTTGCCCACTCCGGGAGGGCCTGCCAGGCAAAGAATGGGCGCACGCATGTCGCCGCGAAGTTTGAGCACCGCCAAATGCTCCAGAATACGCTCTTTTACTTTTTCAAGGCCGAAGTGGTCGCGGTCCAGAATGCGTTTGGCTCGGTTTAGGTCAAACTTATCCTTGGTATAGGTATTCCAAGGAAGTTCAATCATGAATTCCAGGTAGTTGAGCTGTACCGAATATTCGGCTACCATGGAGTTCATGCGCTCCAATTTGGCCAATTCCTTTTCAAAGGTTTTTTTGACGGCCGCAGGCCACTTCTTTTTGGCCGCTTTTTGTCGAAGCTCTTTAATGTCTTGGGACTCTCCATTGCCAAGCTCTTCTTGAATCATGCGCATTTGCTGATGCAAAAAGTACTCGCGTTGCTGGCGGTCGATGTCTACTTTAACTTTACTATGGATTTGATTCTTAAGTTCCAGAAGCTGAAGTTCCTTATGCAAGCCTTGCAGCAACATGGTAGCCCGTTGTTTGAGGTCAGCGACCTCAAGCATTTCTTGCTTTTCTTCGGTTTCAGCATTGAGGTTCGAAGAAATAAAGTTGACTAAAAAGCCGGGGCTTTCGATGTTTTTTATGGCAAATGCAGCTTCGCTGGGCAGGTTAGGGCTGGCTTGAATGATTTCAAGGGCCATGTCGCGGATGGAAGAAACCGTGGCTTCGAATTCGGTGTCGTCCACCTCGGGTTTCTGCTCGTTAAACAGGCTTACTTTGGCTTTAAGATAGGGCTCAGTAGCGGTAAGAGAATCTAAGTTAAAACGGCGCTTGCCTTGAATGATGGCCGTGGTGGAACCGTCCGGCATGCGCAGCATTTTAAGGATCTGCGCTACGGTACCTACGCGGTACAAATCCTCTTGTTCGGGTTCTTCCACCTCCACATCCATTTGGGTAAGCACCCCAATGATTTTGCTGCCTTTGTTGGCATCGCGAATGAGTTTGATGCTTTTGTCCCTTCCTACGGTAATAGGAATTACCACACCCGGAAAAAGCACCGTGTTTCGAAGGGGCAAAATGGGCAGTTCTTCGGGAACCTCATCCATATTCAAATTCTCATCTTCCTCTGATGCCATTAAGGGAATAAATTCACTTTCCTCTCCTATGAATTGATATGACATATTGTCGTTATAATTTGGGTCAAATGCGTCCATAATGTCGTTTCGGCTGTCATTTTGTCGTTGTAAGACCAATTTCCAGTCTTATTGAAGCCTTGATTGGGATATACAATACCTATACCATGCCAAAATTTACTCTGCACTAAAATGCCTTAAAATTTTGGAAAAGTATGGTGAAAAAGGTGGCTTTTGCTACCTTGAGCCGGAAATTAGGAACCAAATGGATGCGCAACACAAACGCGATGCGGCCGCTTACCGCATGTTGAAAATCTTATCCACTCTGGAGTCGGAACACGGCGATCACGCAAGGGCATACCTTAAAGAATATACCCGGCGAAACTTGGGCACTTTGCTCGACGAAGCATTTATCGACTTGGAATTGGAACGAATTCCAGCCGAAGATTTGTATGTGGTCTTTGATGAGGCTGCCGACCAGTTTTATATCCACTCCGACCGTAAGCAGCGTAAAGCCTTTATTATAGAGGCCTTGCACTTGGTGCGGGCCGACAACCAATTGAACGATAAAGAAAATGCCATGATCAACCGCTTGTTTGATGCTTGGCTGTCTTAACTAAGAAAACACAGAATTATGAGTGCCGTACAAACCGATCTTAAAAAATTAGGAAACTATGTGCTTGGCCGCTGGGAATTGGGCGATGGCGATGGACAATTGCTTTTTGATGCCTCCACCGGAGCACCCATAGCCAGAGCTACTACCCAAGGCTTGGATTACCAAGACATCCTGACTTACGGCCGCAAAACCGGTGGGCCCAAGCTTCGGGCCATGACATTTCACGAAAGAGGGCGCATGCTCAAAGCCCTGGCCATGTATCTTACCGAACGCAAAAAGACCTATTACGAGCTTTCGGCAGCTACAGGCGCCACCAAGGTCGATTCCTGGATCGACATTGACGGGGGCATAGGCAACCTATTTGTGTATGCCTCAAAAGGACGTCGAGAATTGCCCAACACGCCCTTTTATGTAGATGGCAATCCCGAAATGTTGAGCAAAGAAGGCACCTTTATTGGACACCACATTGCGGTTCCCTTAGAAGGAATTGCCGTCCACATCAACGCCTTCAACTTCCCGGTTTGGGGCATGCTGGAAAAAATTGCAGTGAACCTGTTGGCAGGCGTTCCCTGTTTGGTTAAACCTGCCACCCTCACCAGCTTCCTTACCGAATTGGTGGTGCGCGACATCATAGCTTCCGGCATTTTACCCGAAGGCGCGCTCCAGTTGGTCTGTGGAAGTGCCGGCAACATGCTGGATTTTGTGCAAAGCCAAGATGTGGTTACCCTCACCGGATCGGCCGAAACAGGCTATAAACTGCGCGCCAATCCTGCCATCATCCGTAATTCGGTGCGCTTCAATATGGAAGCAGATTCACTGAACTGCTGCATTTTGGGACCCGATGCAGTACCCGGTACTCCGGAGTTCGACTTGTTTGTAAAGGACGTGCTGCGCGAAATGACCGTTAAGGCCGGACAAAAATGTACCGCCATTCGCCGGGCCATAGTTCCTAATGCTTTAATTGAGGAAGTAAGCAAGGCTTTGGTGGCTAAGCTGAGCAAAAATACCATGGGCGATCCTCGCCAAGAGGGAGTGCGCATGGGACCTTTGGCCGGAAAAAGCCAACAAAGCGATGTGCGCGAAAAGGTGCAGCAATTGCTCGCCTCTTGCCAATTGGTGCATGGCGACCTAGACCACTACGACTTGATGGGAGGCGATAAGGAAAAAGGCGCCTTTTTACCGCCTATTTTATTGCAGTCCTTAAAGCCGTTGGAAGACTCCACTGCGCATACTTTGGAGGCTTTTGGTCCCGTGAGCACGCTCATGGGCTACGACAGCACCGAAGAAGCGGTTGCCTTGGCAAAAATGGGCGAAGGAAGCCTCGTGGGCTCCATCGTTAGCTACGACAATACCTTTGTTAAAGAAGTGGTCTTGGGCAGTGCCTGCATGCACGGTCGACTTTTGGTCAACAACCGCGACTGCGCCAAAGAGAGCACCGGCCATGGCTCTCCCATGCCGCACTTGGTGCACGGCGGTCCCGGACGCGCCGGTGGCGGCGAGGAAATGGGCGGCATTCGTGGGGTAATGCATTACATGCAACGTACCGCCATTCAAGGCTCGCCAACCACGTTAACCGCCATTACCGAGGTGTATCAGCCCGGCGCTCAACGGACCGAGGATGTAATTCACCCCTTCCGCAAGTATTTTGAGGAATTGAACATTGGAGACAGCCTCACCACCCACAAACGTACCGTTACCGAAGCCGATATTGTAAATTTTGCCAACATCAGCGGCGATAATTTCTATGCCCACATGGACGAAACTTCCTTACAGGGAACGCTGTTCGAAAAAAGGGTGGCCCATGGCTACTTTATTTTGAGTGCCGCAGCCGGTTTGTTCGTGGAACCCAAAAAAGGACCGGTTTTGGCCAATTATGGCTTAGAAGAATGCCGCTTCACCAAACCGGTGTATGTAGGTTCTACCATTGGCGTTCGGCTTACCGTCAAAGAAAAAATTGCTCAGGAACAAAAAACCGAAGAGGACATTCCTCGCGGAATTGTGAAGTGGCATGTAGAAGTCTACGACGAAACCGATGAGGTGGTGGCCTTGGCAACCATTTTAACCTTAGTACAACGGAAAGAAGCATGAGTAGGCTAATCCGGTGGCTGCATCCGGAGAAAAATAATATTCCCCGATTTGCCGTTATTTTTTCTCTGGAGCGAAGCAACGATTTGCAAGGCTACGAAGCCATGGATCGCGCAACCTTAGAAAAAGTAGCCACGCTGCCCTGCTATTTAGGCTACGAGTCGGTATATGCCGGCAACCGAGGCATTTTTATTTCCTACTGGGAAAGCAAAGAAGCCATCGAAGTCTGGCGTACAGACCCCTTGCACAAGCAGGCCAAAAGCCACGGCAGCCAATGGTATGCGGCCTACGTTTCTGCCATAACCGAAATTCACGCATGGCACGCCATGCCCGAAAATCAAACATTCCCATGAACGATTGGATCAACGAAGGTGGCGTAGAAGTCCACCACCACGATGGTATTGCTACCCTTACTTTTTTTCACCCCAAAAGCAACAGCTTGCCCGGTAAGGTTCTAGCCTCCTTGGCCCACACCATTACCGAAGAGGGCAACCGACCCGAAAATCGGGTCTTGGTGCTTAAAAGCAAGGGCGAAAAGGCCTTTTGTGCCGGTGCCTCATTCGACGAACTGCTGGCCATAGACAACCGAGCCGCAGCCGATGAGTTTTTTATGGGCTTTGCACGCGTCATTCAAGCCATTCAAAAGGTGCCGATTTTTGTCATTGGCCGGGTGCAAGGAAAAGCCGTGGGCGGTGGAGTAGGGGTGGCCGCTGCCACCGATTATTGCCTGGCCCATCAGTCGGCTTCGGTAAAACTCAGTGAACTGGCCGTGGGCATTGGGCCATTTGTGGTGGGGCCTGCCGTAGAACGCAAAATAGGCACTTCGGCCTTTACCGACTTGGCCATTCATGCCACCAATTGGCGTTCGGCTCAATGGGCACGCGAAAAAGGCTTGTTTATGGATGTTTTTGAAAGCCACGAGGAGCTGGATGCGGCCATTGGACATTTGGCGCAAAGCCTTTCCGAAAGCAGCCCCGACGCCATGCGCGAACTCAAGCGCATTGCCTGGGCAGGTACCGAGCATTGGGACCAATTGCTGGCCGAACGGGCCGCCATTTCGGGTCGATTGATTTTGGAGCCCATCGCTCGTGAAATTTTGGCCGGATTCCGGAAGGCATGAGGTGGATTGGACTTTTTTTATTGCTCGGGTTGGCCGCCTGCCAAAGTACAAAGCGCACCTCGCAAGGGCCTGAAGGACTATTGGCCACTTCTTATGCCGATTTCAAGGCAGGCCACGGTGAACCCATCAAAAGCCTCGGCAACCTGCACGTGTACGCACCCATCGGCATGTTGGTCTACACGGACCCCAAAGAACAACGCATCATTGGCTTGGTCGCCGGCTGGTTTCAAGGCGGCACCGGATTTTCCGGAAAATTGGCAGGACTAGCCTTAGGCGACACATGGCCATTCTGTCTGCAAAAACTTGGAGAGCCAAGCTATCGAAACAGCGGAGGTCCCGACTACGACGAGGCCCTCTGGGACTTCCCCGGACAAAGACTGCGCATTGAAATTTGGACCCAAGACGGCACCGATACCGACCTAGGCGGTAGTTATCTAGCCGAAACGGTGAAACGGATTCAGTGGAGTGTGTATTGAATAATTAGGGGGGCGCCTTTTCCGTCTCCGTTTCCAAGTCCTCATGGAAAAGCCACGCTAGGCTAAGCGGTACGTGGGCTTCGTTCCTCAGCCTCCGCCCGCTAAGCCTTCCGGGCTTTCCCATTCCGGGCTTTCCAACTCCGCCGGGGCGCGGGAAGAATAGGTAAAGACGGGATGCCTCCCGTCTCTCAATGTTAAGGAAAAGACGGGATATCTCCCGACTCTTAATCCCGTGCCGAACATTTCCACCATTTTGTTAATTTTATTCTCATGTGGCGATATTTTGACGGTAGGGCCTTGGAAATGCCTTTGGAGCAGGAGGTACGTGCAGCGGTGGAACGCATACGCGCAGAAGGCCACGCCCTAAGGCTTTGCATCGGCACGGATTCACAAATTGTATCCGGAAAAGTGCATTTTGCTACAGCCATTGTGTTTGTGGTGGTGCGCAACGGTGGATTTATGTTTGTGCAACAACGACGCAATCAGCCGCTTATGAGCCTCAAAGAACGCATGATGACCGAAATCGCCCATTCCATAGAAACAGCGTATGCCCTCGACGCCCTGGTCAAAGAATTGCGGCTCGAAATGGAAATTCATGCAGACATCAACCGTGACCCTAAGTTTCCAAGCCACGCCAGTTATCAAGAAGCCATGGGTTATATCAAAAGCATGGGCTACACCTTTGTGAGCAAACCCGATGCCTTTGCCAGCTCGGTTTGTGCCGACAGGTTTTGCGGAGGCTAAATTTGGGCTTTCCTTCTTGACTTTTTAAGGCCCAAACAGTCCCTTTATTTTGGTATTTTTGTGCTATGGCCTTTGTTCACCCCGAATGGTTGTGGTTTTTGCCGATGGCCTTGCTGCCGCTCATTCTGCATTTGATTCATTTCCGGAGGTACCGCAAGGTGCTTTTTCCCAATGTTCAAGTTATTGAGTCTATTCGAGAAGAAGAACGGGTAAAGAACCGGCTCCGCCAATGGCTCATGTTGGCCAGCCGCATGCTTTTTTTAGCGGCTTTGGTCCTGCTTTTTGCTCAACCCACACCGAATAAAGAAGCTCAAACCGGTCAGGTAGGAAGGTCCTGGCTCATTTACCTTGACCAGTCCTTTAGTATGGAGGCCGAAGGCAGCGAGGGATTGCTTGGCGACCAAGCCATACAGGCCTTGAGGATGCTCCTAGGTCAGCTTAAAGAAACCGATAAGGTGCAATTGATTACCAACGAACTTCTTCCTGAGGATCAACGGATGCGCAGTTTGCCGGAAGCTAGAGAGCGGTTGACTCAAGGCTTTTCAGGCGGACAGAGCCCTTCTATGGAAGCTTTGCTGCAAAGGCAGGCCCAAGCAGAGACTCCTGCGGAGGTGTTGTGGCTTACCGATTTGCAAAAATCGGCTTTTGCCTTTCCTTCCCAATGGCCCGAAGGGTTTCCGGAATTGCGTATTTGGCCTTTTCAAAGCGGACAGGCTGCCAATTTGTCCATAGATTCGGTTTGGTTCGACAGACCTGCCTTGCTCGCCGGGCAAACCGCATCCCTTAGCGTTCAATTGACCAACCATAGTGCCGATCAGCGGATTGATGTGCCGGTTTACCTGCGTTTGGATGGAGAGTTAAAGCCCCCGGTGAGCATTAGTTTAGATCCCATGGCCAAGGCTACGGCGCAGTTTAGCTTTTTATTGCCTGAAGCCGGTTGGCACGATGCCGAGGTCTATACCCAAGACCGACAAATGCCCTTTGACAACAATTATTTCTTAGCCTTTGAAGTTGCCAAAAGCATTCGAATCTTGGAAGTGTATGGCCCGGAAGCTCAGGGGTCCTTGCAAAAGCTGTTTGGCAAAGACTCCTTGTTTCAATACCAAAGAAGTCCTGAACGAAGCCTGGAGGTGGATGCCCTAGCTGCATCCGATTTGGTGGTGCTGCATGCATTGACCGAACTTCCTGGAGGATTGAAGCAGGCATTAGACCGGCATTTGGAAGCTGGAGCTAGTGTTTTGGTGGTGCCGGGTAGCCCTGAGAGCTTGGTGGAATTAAATGCTTGGCGAAATTTGGGTTGGCGCTATGGAGCACCATTTGCCCAGGCAGGACGCATGGCGCTTCCCCAATCCAACAACCCCTTCTTTAAAGACGTTTTTGATAGGGTTGACCCCGATATGGACTTGCCGGAGATAGCTCCTGCTTACGAACTGCAAAGCGTCGGTGAAGGTTTAAACCAGGTGCCCATTTCTTGGGTGAACGGTAGCCCAATGTTGGCCGGGCATCGAGGTGATTTTTCGGGTAAGGTTTGGCTTATGGCTTGTCCCATTACGGACTTTTCGAAACACGCCTTGTTTGTGCCCGTCATGCTCAACATTGCCCTAAGTGCGGCACCGGCTTCCATACAAACGAAGGTGTTGGGTGAGGACCTTCCTTTTGCTTTTGTAAAAGACCCTTCGCTCCAGGATCCGGTGTATCGCATTGAGCCTTGGCGCTTTGAAGGCGATTCTTGGATTGCTTTTCGGCAATCGGTGGCCGGTAAAGACCAGGTGCGCATGGCTCGGGTGGAACCTCGGGCGGGATTTTACCGCTTTTTGCGTGGAGAGGAAGAGGTGCTAAGGTTGGGTGTTAATTACGACCGCCGTGAATCCAATCCGCAACTATGGGATTTGGCTGATTTTGAAAAAGAAATTCAATCCCAAGGTTTGCAGGGGAACATTTCTCTGATTCAAGCGACCGACATGCAAAGTGGTGGAGCTTTGGTTGCCGCTGCCGCGGACCCGAAATGGTGGCGTTGGCTGGTTTTGTTGGCCTTGCTTGCCTTGGCGCTGGAAATTTTATGGATGAAATTATGGCCATGACCGCACAACATATCCTCTTTAAGTCGGTGCGTATTACCGATGCCGAAAGCTCCTTCAACGGTCAAGAGGTAGATGTATGGATAGAAGAGGGCATTATCCAAGACATAGGCCCCCGGCTTAAGCCCTCTGAACCCTACCAAACCGTTGATGCTACTTGTATTTCGCCTGTTTGGGTGGATGCCTGGAACCATGGCGCTGCCCCAAAAGAAGAACACCGACAAAGCGTTGCCGATTGGCACCAGGATGCCTTAGCTGCCGGTCTTGGACTTGTTCAAGTAAGTGCGGCCGACCACAACCCGGCCCACGAAGTAAGTGCTTGGGAAGGCCTAAAGAACCATTATGCCCAAGGGCCGGTGGTTTGTATTCCTTTGGCCTCTTTAAGTCGCGACCATAGCGGGGAAGATCTTAGCGACCTATTGAGTTTGGCAGAGGCAGGAGCCTGCGGATTTAGCGATGGTCCAAATCATGTAGTTAGGCCGGAACGACTAGAGCTAGCCCTAAGGTATTTGAGCGTACAAACAAAAGCGGTTTGGACTCCCCTTCAAAAACCCATGCATCAAAAACCGGTGCACGAAGGGCAGATTCATTTGGAATTGGGCGTAAAGGGCAGTCCTGCCTGGGAAGAGGAGCAAGCTTTGCAGCAGGCTATTGCATTGGTGCAGGCAAGTGGAGGAAGCTTGGTGGTTCCGGTGCTTAGTGTGCCTGCAGAGCATGTAAGAAGTCGCAACCTAGTTCTAGGAACCAGCGCCCTGCATTTGGCTTTTGACGAGCATGCGCTAATGGGTTTTGAAACAAGGTATAAGCAATGGCCGGTATTGCGAAGTGCTAAGGATCGTGAGGCTTTGGTGCAAGCCTGTGTTAATGGGCACATTCGATTTATTTGCAGCAACCACAGGCCTTGGCATCCGGACGAAAAAGACTTGGAATTCCCTGCAGCCGCTTTTGGCGCATCCCAAATGGAGGGATTTGGTTTGGGTGCTTGGACCATATTAAAAGAATACCTGGAGCCCGGGAGTTTTGTTCGGTTGCTGCACAAAGGTCCTTTAGAGGCCATGCAAAAACAAACTTCCAAAATAGAGGTAGGCGAAAAAGCCTTTTTTACCCTTTGGAATCCGGAAGGCAAAAGCCGAGTAAGTGAGCCTTTAAGTCCTTGGTTTGGAATGGACTTGCAGGGCGAAATAGAAGGCGTATTTTTCCCGGACAAAGGGCTTATCCGAAGCAAAAACGAAGTGGAAGATAAGTCTTAGTTCTTTTTAACAAATCCCATAGCGCCCCGGCCTGAGCGGATAGCTTGCTGCTCTGAAGGCCCTTGTGCCACAAGGCGAGGAAGTGGACAGAGGGAACTACCGGAGCCTGATGGCACAAGAGGCCTTTGGGGCAGCAACTAGCAGCGGAGGACGGGCTGCCGATTTGCTTCTGGGTTCTAGATAAATTGCCTAGCTCATTGGTTCTAACGTTCTTTAGAGCATAGAAAGGCCGGCAGCAAGGCGCCCAAATCAAACATTTCCTCCTTACGGATGTTTACATAATCAAATCCTGGATATGCCAGACTGGATCATAAATGCCTCTTGTTTTATTGGTTTCTTCCTATTGTGGGAAGGCGTGGCTTGGTTTACTCATAAATACATTATGCATGGGTTTTTGTGGGCTTGGCATAAAGACCACCATGAGCCTGGCTACAAGCGTTTTGAAAAAAACGATTTGTTTGGAGTAGTATTTGCGGGCTTGTCCGTGTTGTTGATTGTGTTGGGTGCCGAGTCGTGGGACTGGAGGTTTTGGAGCGGATTGGGTATTGCCGCCTATGGGGCAGCTTATTTTTTTGTGCACGACATATTTGTGCATCAGCGTGTTAAGTGGTTCACCCGTACCAACAATCGCTATTTAATGGCTTTAAGAAAAGCCCATAAAATACACCACAAGAAATTGGGAAAAGAAGATGGCGAGGCCTTTGGCTTTTTGTTTGTCCATCGAAAATATTGGCCTAAAAAAAATAACGTATAAGCAGTGGCAGAACAAGTAATAATCACCGGTGCGGGTCTTGGAGGCCTGGCAACGGCCCTAAGGCTCACCAGCAAGGGATATAAAGTAAAGATATTAGAGAAGTACCACCAGCCGGGAGGAAGACTGAACAGCTACAAAGAGCAAGGATTTACCTTTGATTTGGGCCCTTCCTTTTTTTCCATGAGCTATGAGTTCGATGAGCTTTTTCAGAGCTGCGGCATGGAAAATCCATTGAAGTATCAGCAGTTGGCCCCTCTGTATACCGTTAATTTTGCCGGCAGCGACCGAAAGTTTCAGATTTTTAGAGACTTAAAAAAGTTAGCCGAAGAGTTTAAAGACCTAGAGCCCGACTTTGAAGCCAAATGCCGTAGGTATTTGGCCGGGGCTAAAACCATATTTCATGATACGGAGTACCGGATTGTAAAGAAGAACTTTAACGGAAAGTTTGATTACCTGCTTTCTATGGCCGGTGTGCCCTGGAAGCATGCTCCGGCCATGTTTCGGTCTATGTGGAGCGAATTGGATCGACATTTTGAGTCCCATGAGGTTAAAGTAATCTTTAGTTTGGTGGCTTTTTTCTTGGGAGCTACCCCATTCGATACGCCGGCGGTGTATAAATTGTTGAATTACACGGAGCTGGAACATGATGGCTATTGGAGCGTCGAAGGAGGCATGTACCGCATTGTAGAAACCATTGTGGCAGAGCTCGAAAATCGGGGTGTGGAGTTTGAGTACGGCACCGAAATCAAAAAAGTACATCAGGTTGGCAAAGAGGTTAGTGGACTTGAGGATCAAAACGGTCGCATTTGGAAAGGCGATTTGTATGTTGTCAATGCCGATGCCGCCGCCTTTAGAGGTCAAGTGTTGGGTCGCGAGAAGTATTCCGAGCCCAAACTAGATGCCATGGACTGGACTTTGTCGCCGTTTACCATTTACCTAGGAGTTAAAGGCAAAGTGGAAGGGCTGCACCACCACAACTACTTTTTGGGCAATAACTTTAAGGAGTACGCCGACAAAATCTTTAAGTTGAGTGTAAACCCTGAAAAACCCTATTATTACGTTAACGTTTCGAGCAAATCGAATCCTGCTTGTGCGCCGGAAGGCTGTGAGAATATTTTTATTCTGTGTCCGGTACCCGACATGCGCTACAAAACCCATTGGCAGGATGCGGAAACCTTGGCCGACAATATCATTGCCGACTTGAGTGAGCGGACCGGCTTTGATTTGGCGGGCAATACCATGGTGCGCAAAGTAATGCCTCCCGACGAGTGGAGAGATAGCTTTAACCTTTACCGTGGCAGCGGTTTGGGATTGGCCCATGGATTAAATCAAATTGGCGCCTTTAGACCGGCCAACAAAGACGAGTCGTTCAATAACCTCTATTATGTAGGAGCCAGCACTATACCGGGTACCGGCTTGCCGATTGTCGTTATAAGTTCTAAATTAGTAACCGAACGTATTTGCCATGAGCATCAACCTGTATCATAAAACCAACCAAGCCTGCAGCCGTTTAATCACCAAACGCTACAGCACTTCTTTTTCGTTGGGCATACGTATGCTGGGCGCTCGGTTTAGAGGTCCGGTCTATGCCATTTATGGTTTTGTACGTTTTGCCGATGAAATCGTAGACACCTTTCACGGTCACGACAAAGAGACCCTTTTTAGGGAGTTTAAAGAAGATACCTGGAAGGCGCTGGATCGAGGAATCAGCACAAATCCTGTATTGCATGCCTTTCAAGAAACGGTGAATAACTATGCCATTGATCGCTCCTTGATTGAGGCCTTTTTGCATAGCATGGAAATGGACTTGGACCATACCAAGTACGATAAAGCAGGCTACGAAGAATACATTTATGGTTCGGCCGAAGTGGTAGGGCTTATGTGCTTGCAGGTATTTTGTGAGGGAAACACTTCCTTATACGAGGGTTTGGTGCCCCATGCTCGAAGCTTAGGAGCGGCCTTTCAGAAGGTCAACTTTTTAAGGGATATGGGCGACGATTTTGAGACCCGAGGCAGGGTATATTTCCCGGGCGTGAACTTTCAGCAATTTAGCCGAGACGTAAAAGCAGAAATAGAATCTGACATAGAAGCAGATTTTAAGCATGCGCTGGAGGGAATTCGTCGCTTGCCAAAGGGCAGTAGGATAGGGGTGTATTTGGCCTATCGGTACTATACCAAACTCTTTAGAAAAATATGTCGGATGCAAGCCGAAATCATTATGCACGAGCGGGTAAGAATCAATAATGCCCGTAAAATGAGCATACTCATTCGGTCCTTTGCCAGGCATACCATCAATATGCTCTAAGTGTTTGGGCACTGGACATATTTGGTATTGGACTTGGGGAGCTTATTGTTCCCTTTGTTGCTTTCTTTCGATAAAAAAGTAGCTTTTTACAAAGAGTGGAAGTTTTTATTTCCGGGCATTTTGGCAGGGATGTTGGTGTTTATTCCCTGGGACGAGTGGTTTACTAGAGCAGGTATTTGGTCTTTTAATCCGGAGTACCTTACGGGCTTCCATATAGGCTCTTTGCCTCTGGAAGAGTGGCTCTTTTTTATTGTAGTACCGTATGCCTGTGTATTTATATACGCCTGCCTCAATGCATATTTTGGTGATCCGCTTCGCAAACTAGGTCCTTGGTTTTTTGTGGCCATGGCGCTGGTGTCGGCAGTGCTGGTTTCCGGTTGGTACGACCGAACCTACACCTTGGTAACCTTTGGGCTTATACCTTTTGCTATGGGCTGGCATTATTTCGTTTTTGGTACCCGTCTTATGGGCAAAATCACCATTATGTGGTTGGTTCACCTAGTGCCGCTGTTTCTAATCAATGGAGTGCTCACCTCAGAACCTGTGGTGCGGTACAATGATTTTGAGAACTTAGGCATACGGATTGGTACTGTTCCCTTTGAGGATTCCTTTTACTCCTTTTTGCTGTTGTTGATTGTGGTAAGCGTAATGGAGTACCTAAAAGGAAAAGCCAAGGCAAAGGCTTAGCGCAAAAAGAGCAGCTCGCGGTATTTGGGTAAGGGCCAATCTTCGTCGTCGACCAAAAGTTCCAATTTATCTACGTGGTAGCGAATATCTTCGATCATAGATCGAATGCCTTGGTATGCTTTGGCCTTTTCAAGGGGGTCTTCTAATTGATTGGCCTCCTTTCGAGCTTGGAGCATGGCCTTGTTCTTACGCTGACAGGCTTGAATATGCTCTCCTAAATTTCTAGCAGCCTCAAAGGTGGTTTCGTCCTCGAGTTCCAATTCTTTTAAACCTTTGAGATGCTGTACCAGCTGATGTTGGTATTTAATGGCCGTAGGAATTACGTGGTTTTGGGCCAAATCTCCGGCTATACGGGCCTCGATTTGGACTTTAAGCACATATTCTTCCAACAAAATTTGGGTTCTGGCCTCCAATTCGGTCCGACTAAAAATTCCATGGCGCTCAAACAGGTCTTTGGCTTTTGCGCTGTTCATCTGTTCCAGGGCTTCGGGAGTGGTTTGTAAATTAGCAAGCCCTCTTTTTTTAGCTTCTTGGAGCCAGGCCTCGCCGTAATTGTCGCCTTCGAATAAAATGGATTTGCTTTCTTTAAGCATGCGGCGCAAGGCCTCAATAACCGCCACCTCTCTTTTTACTCCTTGGGCTAATTTTGCTTCCACTTCATTGGCCAATTGATCCAGTACGTCGGCAACGGCCACATTTAAAACGGTCATGGGGGAGGAGCAAATGCCGGTCGATCCCACGGCCCTAAATTCAAACTTGTTGCCTGTAAAGGCAAAAGGTGAGGTTCGGTTTCGATCGGTATTGTCAAGAAGTATTTCAGGGAGTTTAGAAATCCCCAACTTAAGGTACACGTTATCTCCTTTCTCTAAATTTAAGCTTTTGCTGTTCTCCAGTGCTTCGATAAACCGAGTGAGTTGTTGCCCCAAGAAAATAGAAATAATGGCAGGAGGAGCTTCATGAGCCCCAAGGCGGAGGTCATTGGCGGCGGAAGCAATGCTGGCGCGCAGCACATCGGAATAGGCATGAACGGCCTTGATGGTACTCACCAAAAAAGTGAGAAACACCAAGTTCTCCTTAGGTTTTCCGGAAGGTGCCAAGAGGTTTTTGCCGCCATCGGTTATGAGCGACCAGTTGTTGTGTTTGCCGCTTCCATTGATTCCTTTAAACGGTTTTTCATGGAAAAGTATCTTGAACTGGTGTTTTTCGGCAATGCGCTCCATAATATCCATGAGCAGCATATTGTGGTCTACGGCCAAATTGGCTTCTTCAAATTGAGGGGCAACTTCAAATTGACCCGGAGCTACCTCGTTATGGCGGGTACGCACGGGAATACCTAAGCGTTGGGCTTCGGTTTCAAACTCCACCATAAAGTTGCTTACCCGCCTTGGAATACTTCCAAAGTAATGGTCCGAGAGTTGTTGTCCTCGAGCCGGACTGTGGCCAAACACGGTTCGCCCGCACATCACCAAGTCCGGCCTTGCCAAAAAGAGGTTCCTATCCACCAAAAAATACTCCTGTTCTACGCCCAAGCTGGCGGTAACGTATTTTACTTGCTTGTCAAAAATTTGGCAAACCCGAGTGGCGGATCGATTGATGGTATCTAAAGCCTTGAGCAAGGGGGCTTTGTGGTCTAAAGCTTCACCGGTATAGGCTACAAATACGGTAGGGATGCACAAGGTTTTGGCAAGCGCCGTTTCGTAAATAAACGCTGGGCTGGTAGGATCCCAGGCAGTATATCCTCTGGCTTCAAAGGTACTTCTGAGACCTCCGCTGGGAAAGGAGCTGGCATCGGGTTCTTGTTGCACCAAGGCACTCCCCTTAAATTGCTCAATGGCTTGTCCTTGCTTTACTTCAAAAAAGGTGTCGTGCTTTTCGGCAGTAGTTCCTCTTAAGGGATGAAACCAGTGGGTGTAGTGGGTAACTCCATGCGATAAGGCCCATGATTTGAGGGCCTGAGCCACTGCATCGGCAAGGGTATGGTCCATTTTTCCACCTCGCTCCATGATGGATTCAAGTTGTGCTGCATCATCGGCCGCCAACCATTTGCGCATGTTCTTTTTATCAAAAACCAAGGAGCCAAAATAAGAGGAGATGGGAGCTTCCGGTCTTTTAAAGGGAGCTACTTGGTGCTGGCTTAGCATGGCTAAGGCATGAAATCGTTGTTTTGCCATTTTACCCTTATTATTTTGGGTAAAATTAGAGGAATAATGGTTCTTAACTGAATTTCCCCTCAAAATTTTGGGGCTAAATTCAAAAATTTAATATGAATTTTAAAAAACCCCTCTGTTTATCGACTTGCATAAATCTGCCAACTCCGGTTTGGTTTTCTCTAATTTAGGATGCATAAACACCACTTTGCCCTCCAATAGGGTAATCCATGCTTGAGCTTCGCCACCTAAGACCCAATCTTTGTTCCATACCACCAAATCAGCTGCCAAGCCGGTTTGCAAGCTTCCGGTAAAGTCTTCCCAGAATTGGGCTTTGGCAGCTTCATAGGTCATGGCTTGCAAGGCTTCTTGGGCGGTGATGGCTTCTTTCTTTAGCCATTCTTCCACAGAACTATTATCGCCCGGCAACTTTCGTCGACTTGCCGAGGATAAGGTGGCAAGGGGATCGCTTGGTTCCACCGGAAAATCGGTGCCTAAGCATACCGGTATTCCCATGTTTTTCAAACTTTTAAGCGGGTAAGCCCTTGGCAATCTTTCGGCTCCCAACCGGTGAATGGCCCAGCTTGCATCGGAAACGGCGTGTCGGGGTTGAATGCTTGCCCAAACTCCCCAAGCCGCCATTTGCTCTAAAGAGGAGGCTACTTGCAGGTGTTCTATGCGGGCTCTATGGTCTTGAACACCTTCTAAGGCGCGGCTATAAGCCAAAAGGCAAGCGTCTAAGGCGGCATCGCCTATGCAATGGCTAATCAACTGAAACCCTGCCCGGCTAAGTTCTTTTTGAACCGGCCAGATGCTGTCGGGGTTCAGTAAGGCCAGGCCACGTAGAGTGGGTGCGTCGGTGTAAGGAGTATTTAAATATGCTCCATAGCTTCCCAACGCTCCATCCCAATAAAATTTAAAGCTGCGGATGTGTAAACGGTCCTGCACCAAAGGTCCTCGGTTGATCCAGTGCACCAGGTTTTCAAGACTTGGCTTGGCCACGGCATACATTCTAATGCTCAGCATGCTTTGGGCGTACATAGCTTCGAGCCTTTCCAAGTCTTTGGCCTCCAGTCCCAAGTCGGACACACCGGTTAATCCTTGAGCGAATAACTGACTTTCTAAACGAATCATGGCCTTTTGCAGCAGCTCCTCCTTTGGCTTGGGCAAAATGGCTTGAACGGGTTCCATGGCATTGTCTACCAAAATGCCTGAGGGTTTTGCTCCTAAGCGTTCAATTTTTCCTCCGGAAATTTCGGAGTCTTCATTAATCCCTGCCAGTTCCAAGGCTTTGGTATTGGCAAGCCCGGCATGCCCGTCCACGCGGACAAGCCAAACAGGTATATCCGGAAATGCAGCGCTAATGGCTAGGTTGTTGGGTGCTTTTGCTTCAGGCCACAGATGTTGATCCCAGCCTCTACCCACCAAAGCTTTGGCTTCGGGGTTTTTGGCGGCGAAGACCTTTAAGCTGTCTACCATAGCTTTTTCGGAGGCAATTCCACGTAAATCAAGCTCTAGAAACATTGCTGCCGCTTGCGTAAAATGGGCATGCGGATCTAAAATACCGGGGCTGATTACCGCTCCCTGAACGTTTACCCAAAAGCTGCTTTGAATTTGCTTCTTTAGGGATTTGTCCGGCCCCGTTTGTTGAATTTTTCCATCCTTAATGGCCACTCCGCAGCCTTTACAGGATGAGCCTAAGCCATTGTAAACGGTGGCGTTGTATAAAACAAAATCGGCAGCAAGCTGCGCCTGCACTAAGGATCCCAAGCTGCACAAAGCAAGCACTACACAAAATCTACGCATGGCCTAAAGATACACAGCGGTTTCGAGGCACCCATTTCCTCCTGCTTTCGCCTACTTTCCGTATCATTGCGCTATGGGCGCAATAGCCGGAGTTATAGGGAGCGGTAGTTTTGGCACCGCAGTAGCTAATTTGTTGGCCGAAAATTTACCGGTGCGTTTGTACATTAGAAACCCGGAAGCATTTTTAGCGGCTCAGCAAAGCCGAAGGAGCGCGGGTCAAGTTCTGCACCCAAAGGTTACCCCTTGCGCACATCCGGAAGATTTGCACGATTGCACCTACTGGTTTTTAATGGTGCCCTCTCAGGCCTTGGATGAGGTTTGGCCCATCATGGACAAGGTTTCAGGAGAAGGCAAAGTATTGGTGCATGGCATCAAAGGTCTGTATCCCTTAGCCGAAGATCCCTTTGGTTTTGTAACGGTTAGCGAAGCCATTCAGGTACGGACTTCTTGGAAACATATTGGCTGCCTGGCCGGCCCCAATTTGGCACGAGAAATTGCCCTTGGAAAGCCGGCCGCCACGGTGGTTGCCTCATTGGATGACCGGGTTTTACAGGAAATTCCACCTTTGCTCAAAAGTCCCAGGTTTCAGGTCTTATTGGGACACGATCTTAGGGGCATAGAGTTGTGTGGTGTATTAAAAAACATTATGGCCATTGCCGCCGGGGCATTGCATCAACTGGAGTTGGGCGAAAATGCCAAGGCCTTGCTCATCAATCGAGCTATGGTAGAAATGGTGCATTTGGGTTTGCATTTAGGTGGAAAACTTCCCGGATTTTTGGGTGTTGCAGGACTTGGCGATTTAATAGCTACCTGCAGCAGCCCCAACAGCCGAAACTTTACGGTAGGCGCTTGGTTGGCTCAAGGCAAAACCTTAGATGAGGTCATTCGCTTAATGGAGGAGACCGCCGAGGGCATTGCCACTACCGAAAGGGTATACCGGCTTGCCGAAGAAAAAGGCTGGAAAGCTCCGATAACCAAAATGGTGTATAAGGTGCTATACGAAGATTTGCCGGTAGAAACTGCCCTGCAACGTTTAATGAAATTGCCGCTAAGTACGGATGTGGACTTTGTGTAAGCTACTTAGGCACATAGCGTATATGGCCTAATGAAGGAATGAGAAAGCTAAGACATTAGACACTTTTTATTTTTGTTACATACCTTTATATCATGAGGTTAAGGGCCTGCGCTACGGCCAAATAACAAGCATTTTTGCCCAGAGAGTTGCGTCCCTGAATCCTCAATGACTTTTTAAAATTTTGGATTTGTCTTGATCGAGTGTTCGGTTTTTTAATTCTAACCGATGCATTGGGAAACCGTTTCTATTTGTGTATGCTTTTATTTGCGAAAACCTTGGATATGAAGCTATGCCAGCATGCTTGCCTCGGCATTTAGGAGCGTAAAATACGCAAGGCATAAACTTTACCTATTTGCTAATTTAATACATTTGATGAGGTGTGAAACTACAATATGTTTTTAAATGCGAGTCACTTACATTGTTTCCATATTTTTATTTTTTATACACCCACTATTAGCTAGTGAGGTTAAGAAAGAAATGTCATTAAGTCAAGTTTTTGAGCTTATGATTAATTCATCGAACCAAGAGTTAATCATATCCGACATTATAATTAAAATAGACACTACTAAGGATAGAAGATACTTTTCTGAAAATTTGACTTACGGCTTAGGGTTAGATGCGGAAATAAAACACGATTTATCAAGCAATCAGAGTGTTTTGGAGGTTAATCCTCAATACGTTGTTTTTAAAAACGTTGAAGTTGAATCTGAGCTTTTTTCGATTATTTTATTTCACAAAATAAATTTGAACACTGATTTGTATTTCGAAAATTGTTCATTCGACCACCTGGTGTTTACCAATTCTCGGATTGATGGAAATCTGTACTTTGACGAGGAGACTAGTATTGGAATGTTAGGCGTTTCGGAGTGCCAAATACTAGGTCAAATTTCCATAGGTAGGGCTAAAATAGAGAAAAGTTTAGTATTCTTTAAAAGTACTTTTGCAGTGTCTCCTGATACTTTAAGTAATGATTTCTGGTCGGGTCATAGATATATAGATATGGCGGATAGAGAAACAGCAAAACCTCTACCATATGTGGCAATTTCCAATTGCACTTTTCAATCAGAAGATTCCATTGCTGACCCTTTTGTCTCGCTTAGTTGGTCTTATTTTAAAAAACTTGTGTTATTGAATAACTCATTTGATGTACCCGTAAAAATGCATTCCAGTAATTTTGAGTATTTACAGGTTTGCGGAAACCGTTTTTTAAAATCTGTTAATATTTTAAATTCCAATTACCCAAAAGCTAACATTTGCTCCTGGGAGCAATTTGAGGGTGGGCTTGGCAGTGAATGGCTAAACTACAGTCTATCGGACTCTTTATTATTCAGAGACTTGAATGATTTTAAGCAATTGATTGCTACTCATTATGAAGTGTATAGAATATTTAAAGATAGAGGCGATATTGAAGAGGCCAATAAGTGCTTCGTCGATATAAAAGACCTTGAAACTAGAAAGTGGAAACATGTATATAAAAATCAGGGAACTACGCAGGCGCTATTAAATTGGCAGTTAAACCGATTTTTAAAATATTTTGCAGATTACGGAACTAGCCCCATACGCTCTTTGGTGGTAAGCTTTTGGGTTGTATTGGTGTTTTCTGCCTTTTATTTCTTCTCCAAATCGGATTGGGATAATATAAATAGAAAATATCTTGTAAAACAATCTGAGCTAATAATGGATTATTTTACATCTGAGCAAAAGTTGGAGGATTTTTATTCTGAAGCGTATAAGCAAGATTTTTTGGAGTACAATGAATTCAAACAGAAAATAAGGGCAAATAAATCCCAAATTCCGTTTTTCTTCCTGTTTTTCCTTAAACCGCTTTATTATTTATCGGTTGTTAAGCATATTATCAATACTTGGATGTATAGGCGGTTGGAAATCTTGGGCGGTAAATGGGTTGACTTAACAAGTCAAAAGAAATTGGTTGTTGGTTCCATTGTCGCTATTACCTCAATTGGATATTTATTGTATTTGTTTATAGTTAGGGCCTTAAACTCTATTGTGCTGAGCATAAACACATTTAGCACACTTGGGTTTGGCGATATACCTGTAAAAGGAATCATGCGATATGTGGCAATTATTGAAGGGTTTCTTGGTTGGTTCTTGCTGAGTATTTTCAGTGTATCACTAATAAGTCAGATTCTTCAAAACTAATGGATGCCATTAACGCCTTGTTTTTCTTTGCGGTAAACCATTATCCCCAACTATCCGTAAACCTCACTTAGTTTGCCGACTTTGGGGGCATTTGGGACATGCCTTAACGATATTGTCCCAAAAAGGTGTCCACAAATGTGTCTACAAACAAAAACCGCTAATTTCCTACTATTTGAAAGTCAGGAACTTAGCGGTAGAAAATAGAGGTCCCGAGCGGATTCGAACCGCTGTAGCAGCTTTTGCAGAGCTGAGCCTAGCCACTCGGCCACAGGACCATTGGGACGGCAAATATAGTGTTTTTTAAAGAACAAGCAGGTTTTTTGGGCCGCTTATCCGGCTGTTTGCTGCAAGTCCTCCACCCAAAGCTTGGCTTTTTGGTTTGCCCCGGGGCTTGCTGCGCGCCGCCGCGGAGCATACTCAAAAAAGCCTAAGCTTTAGCTGTCCGGGCTTTCCGCGTCCATCCGGGCGGCGTGTTAAAACTGTTGTGTACTTAATAGAACTAGCGTACAGGCTTCTACAGCTTCAATCCCTTCGGCCTCCAGTCGTGCATACCAATCGGGGTTTTCGGCCCCCGGATTAAAAACAATCCGTTTAGGTTTTAATGCTTCCAGTTGGCTTTCCCATCCTTTTTGGTTGCCGGCGTTGAGGTACATAGTTACGGTATGAATCTCTATGCCTTCGGGTATGCTTTGCTGAATTTCTTCGTTTTCTATATTGCCCCGTCTTTTACCTACCAACACCACAGGGTATCCCAAAGAAATTAGCCTGCGAGGTACCAAATTGCCGTATCGATCGGGGTTGGGATGCGCGCCCAAAACCAACACCCTTTTTTTATTTCCGTTTGGATTTGTCAAGCTCCGGTCCGGATAAAAAGGTGAGCAGCTGGCTTATGTTTGCTTTGAGCTTTTCTCGTGGAACAATCAGGTCCAAAAAGCCTTTTTCTAACAAAAACTCAGAGCGCTGAAAACCGGGAGGTAATTCAGCTTTAATGGTTTCCTTCACCACCCGTGGCCCTGCAAAGCCAATAAGTGCATTGGGTTCTGCCATATTTATGTCGCCCAACATGGCATAAGAGGCCGTGACTCCTCCCGTGGTGGGGTCGGTCAATAGAGAAATATAGGGCAGTCCGGCCTTACTGAGTAGGGACAATTTGCCGGAAGTTTTGGCCATTTGCATTAAGGAGAGGGCACCTTCCATCATTCTGGCACCTCCCGATTTGCTGATGATAATGAGTGGCTTTTTGTTCCTCAAGCAATGGTCAATGGCACGCGAAATTTTCTCACCCACCACGGTTCCCATAGAGCCTCCAATAAACTTAAAGTCCATGCAGGCAATGACGGCATCTTGTCCATCGATTTTTCCGTAGGCCGTTTGAATGGCGTCTTTGAGTCCGGTGCTCTTTTGGGCTTGCTCCAACCTATTGGGGTAAGGTTTGGTATCTGCAAACTCCAAAGGGTCTGCACTGCTGAGGTTTTCGTTGAAGCGCTTGCATTTTCCCTCGTCAAAGAGAATGCCAAAATAAGCTTCAGAACCTATGCGCTCATGAAAACTACAACTATGACATACCCATAAATCTCGAGCATGGTCCTCTGCCGGAATAATTTCCTTACAACTTGGACATTTGTACCAAAGACCTTCCGGGGTTTCCTTCTTCTCGGCCGTTGAGGTTAAAATGCCTTCTCGTGTCCGTTTAAACCACATACACGTTTCCGCTAGGTTTGGATTATGCTATTGTAATTGAATCGTCAAGATACACATCTTGAATGGCGTTTAAAAGCTCCACGCCTTCGTTCATTGGTCTTTGGAAAGCCTTTCTTCCCGAAATGAGGCCATGTCCACCGGCTCTTTTATTGATAACCGCAGTTTCTACCGCCTCAGCCATGTCGGAACTCCCGGAAGAAGCACCGCCTGAATTGATTAAGCCCATGCGCCCCATATAGTTATTGGCTACCTGGTAACGGGTTAGGTCAATCGGGTGATCCGAACTCAAGGTGTCGTATACCTTTGGGTGGGTTTTTCCAAAGTCAATGGCTTTGTAACCACCGTTATTGGTTGGCAGCTTTTGTTTGATGATATCGGCCTGAATGGTTACCCCCAAATGGTTGGCCTGGGCGGTAAGGTCGGCGGCAGTATGGTAATCTACGCCATCCTTTTTGAATCCGCTGTTGCGCAAATAGCACCACAAAATGGTGGCCATGCCTAATTCGTGCGCCCGTTCAAAGGCTTGAGCAACTTCAATGATTTGCCGATCGCTTTCCGGGCTTCCAAAATAGATGGTTGCTCCAACGGCAACTGCTCCAAGGTTCCAAGCTTCCTCAACGGAGCCAAACATGATTTGGTCGTAGCTGTTGGGGTAAGAAATGAACTCATTGTGGTTGATTTTGACCACAAAAGGTATTTTATGGGCATACTTCCTGGAGCAAGAGGCCAAGACGCCAAAGGTGGATGCCACTGCATTGCAGCCTCCTTCTATGGCTAGTTTTACAATGTTTTCCGGGTCAAAATACATGGGGTTGGGCGCAAAAGAAGCCCCGGCGCTATGCTCAATGCCTTGGTCTACAGGTAAAATAGACATATAACCGGTATGGGCAAGACGGCCATTTCCATACAAGCTTTGCAAGGAACGCAATACTTGAGGAGAGCGGTTGCTCTGACCAAAAATTCTATCTACAAAATCAGAACCGGGTAAGTGCAATTGGTCTTTACTGATTCCGGTGCATTGGTGATTTAGCAGGTGCTCGGCCTTGTCGCCAAGCAACGAAGTAAGTTTGGTATTTCCCATGTCCTCATTTTTTGAGGCCGTGAAGTTACGTATTTTTTGAGGCCTGTGTTTTTGTTTTTTTAAAACGCCACTAGAATGATGAATGATGAGGTAAAGACGGGACATTTCCCGTCTCTGAATGATGAGGTAAAGACGG
>CAZJFM010000030.1:0-19428 GCA_964545365.1 uncultured Candidatus Competibacteraceae bacterium
AAAAAGGTGTTGAACGTACATCCCGGCATTATTCCTATTTCCAGAGGCTTAGACTCTTTTAAATGGGCTATTTACCATAAGCGCCCCTTGGGAAACACCTTGCATTTTATCGATAAAGAAGTAGATAAGGGGGAGGTTGTTTCGGTGCTTCCCACGCCGGTGTACCCTTCCGATACTCCGGAGTCTTTGGCGCGCCGCCACTATGCACTAGAAATAGGGATGTTGGTGGATTTTGAGCGGCATTTGGAAGAAGCCCATAATCCATTCGAGCACTTGCCTTCAGAGCCGGCTACCCGTCGCATGAAACCTGAAACAGAGCAAGAGATGTTGCACCGCTTTAAAGACTATGTAAAGGAGCAGGCATACGACTCAAAAGCCTTGCATGCCGACTAGCATTTTAGCGCTGATTTAAGCCACAAACGCAGTTGTTGTTTTGGACTCAATAAGGCTTGTTTGCTCCAATCCGAGGATTTATATGCCTTCCAAATGCCGGCCTGGGGCTTGGCTTCCAGAAGCAAATTTCTCCACATCTTTTGAAGCCGCTGGTTTAAGGCTTCCACCGGAAGCTTTTGGCTTTTTGCATTTGCCTGAGCTATGGATTCTAAGAATGGCAAGCAAGTCAGAAGTTCTTTTACCGGTTTGCCTAAGCAAAGTGCAAACCAGTCGTTCAATTGCGCTTCGGAAACCGTTTCTAATCCTAGATCTGCAAAAAAATACGCAAGGGCATTGCGATGCCCCGTACTCACTCCCTCGGCCAGAGCTACTGTAATTTGATTTGGGTGTTCTCGGTACCGAAGCAAAACCTCGGAATGGTTGGCTATTTCTCCAAATTGAAGCATATCCCACCAAAGCGCATAGTCTTCGGCATTCATAATGTTGGGATTGTACCGCAAACCATGTTCCTTCACGGGCCACGACCTGAACATGGCCGAAGGATGCGAAATAGGGTTGAAAAACAGAAGCGAAACAGCCAGGTCTTCGGGTTCTATAGGGAACTTAGGTTGAAAGCTATGGCCCTCGTCAGAAAAACGCTCAATTAGAGTACCCAAAACCACGACTTCCGGATGCGCTTCGAGAAACTCCACTTGTTTTATTAGCCGATTGGGAAGTGCAATATCGTCGTGGTCCAGCCGGGCGATGTACTTGCCTTTGGCCAAAGAAAGCCCCTTATTCAATGTGGGAATCAGGTGCATGTTTCGCTCGTTTTTGGCATACACGATTCGGGGGTCGGAAAACGAGCGAATCACTTCCTCCGTGGCATCGGTGGAACAATCGTTGATTACGATCAGCTCAAAATCCGTAAAGGATTGGTTCAGTAGAGACTGTATGGCCTGTGCCAGGTAATTTTCGCCGTTGTATACCGGGAGCACAATGGAAACAAAAGGGGCTTTCATGCCGAAAAGGTTTTTTAGCTGTCCGAAAGATACTCTGCATGCACGTCAAACCAACCTTGCTTGTGAAATGGACCATTTGCTTGAGTCTTTGGACCTTGTTTTTTTTGCCAAAAACCTTTGGCTTTAATGGGGCTTTCGGGTGCAAAAAAGTCCAGAAAATAGTTTAAATAATCTCTGGCTATGGTGTCAAAACCGTAGCTTGGCCCATCCAATTCTTTTCCAAACAGACCGGAAGATTCTCCGGAAAAAGAAGCAGGCACAAAAGTGCCTTCTTTGGCAGGGTTCGGAGGCTTCACCAAATGGTGTTGCGACTGGTCAACAATTTTGAAGTTTCCGTAGCCCAGTACGTGCAAATAGGCAAGAATTTCTAGGGCTTGCGGGGCATCTCCCGTGCGGATGTTGTTTGGGGTCATTAATTCCACACTTATGTAGGCAGGGCGCTCAGGGCCATCCATCAACTGCTTTAAACATAGGGCGTCGGCACCTTCAATGTCGATTTTAAGGTAATAAGGAATACCGTAGACCTCAAATAGGCTTTGCATATCGGTAGCTTCCACTCGACATGCTTGATAGTTGTCGCTCATGGAGCGGTTCCAGTTGGGCAGTATGGTGCCCCAGTCGTCTTTCGTTGGATTGGTATAAAACACTACTTCTTTGCTTCCTTGGGGAGCGAGTGCTTTGGGTACCAAAACCAATTGACCCGACTCAATCTCTTTTTTAAAGCGTTCTTTTCCTAAGCTAACCAGTTCAGGGTTGGCTTCCAGGGCTACAACCTTAAAGCCTTTAGCTAAATAGAAAGCCGTGTCTAATCCTTTATGGAAACCAATGTCGTAAATAAGTTGCTGCATATCCTGGGCTAAAGCATTTATTACCTCACCTTTTGGGAAGGCGAGGGGCGGCTTTTAGAGCCGCAAACTTGGTTTCTTTGTTGGGGTCGGGAAAAAAGAACAACCTTACTTGGGCAAGCGCTGCCAAGAAGGCAAATATAAGCTTTGGCTTTCGTTTTGAATAACAGGGTCTTCAAACCAAGGCTCAGGAGCAACTACCCGTTTGTTGGGGTTCGAGTTAAGCCAAGCCGCCCACCAACTAAAGGTGCTGTTGGAAATGATTTGATGGCCGGCCTGCTGCATCATTCTTAAATCCTCATAATCCGGCACATCTAAGCGTACCACCTCCACATTTTGCTCCTCAGAAAAGCTGCTTTGCGCCCAGTCCGGGTCGTCGCTAAACACAAAGAACATGGGATTTTCTAGCTGTTCGCGCATGTAAGCAATGCCTTTTTTAAAATAATTTAGGCTGCACAAGCCATGAAAAGCTTGGGTGGACTTATTTTGTACATAATCTCCTCGGCGTACATGCAAGGCCACTGAGGCACAGTCGTCCATACGCGCCAAAAGCTCGGCTACCGGTGCAGGCGGAGCTGCTTTAAAGGCAAAATCTTTCCGAAGCATGGGGGCGATGTGCTCAAAATGGTTGGGACTTTGCCAATACCCCCGAAGGTACTTTCCATCCGAAATCTGGAGGTCTTTTTCCTCAAATGCAAAGGAGGTCTCTTGCCAAATGCCATGATTGGGCTTCTTTTCAAAAGGACGCAGTAGGCGTTTCCAACGGCTTTGAGGAGCTTGAATTTTACCCTGCTGAAGGTCAATTTCAGACCGGTCGGCAAAGGGAACATCCAAACAAAACACATCCAACCCGTAGGTTCGGAGGCTGTCCCAATGGTAACTGTGTATATCCAGTTTCAATTCCACACCCAAGGCTTCGGCTACTGCTCGGCCTTTGGCGTATTGAAACATTTGGTTTCCCAAGCCTCCGGTTATCTCCGCTATAATCAAGACCGCCTAAGTTTTTTCTGGAGTTTGTAACGCAACATCCCGGCCAGGCTCACTTGATCTTCCGGGCGTATAGGCGTTTGAGCTTTTAATTTCCACTCAGTATCCTCTTGCAGTAAAAGCGAAAGATCTTCTACTTCTTTTACCTTTAAAACGCCTTCCCATTCTGCTCCGCAAAAGAACACCGGCTGCAAGGCATTTACTAAGCCAAAATAACCTTGGTCCAAACTCTTTTTAAACTGCCTGCGTATGGGGGAAAAATAATCCAATGGCGTATGGGCATGCTTCATGTACAAGAGCGTATCGCCTTTCCATTGAATAAGGTTGAGGTGCTCCTCGATTTTATAAATAAAATCATAGTAAACCCTAGGGAACTCAAGATAACCGCGAGGGGCAACGCGACACATTTCTGCTATAAAAAAGGGCAAATCCGGAACGTGTTCTACCACATGCGAACACACTACGTAGTCGAAAGCACCATCCTCGAAGGGAAAGGCCCCTCCGTCGTAAAAAACCACTTCCTTATCGCCTTGGTATGGGGCTTCGTAGCCGCTTTGGGCAAACCACTCTTCTTCTGTGGCGTAGCTCTTTTCCAGCAACACGTCTGACCGGTGGTAGGGATGAGCTCCCGGGCCAATTTCCAGCACCCGATCTTTGGGGCCAATGTTCGTAATGCGGTGGGGAAAAATCATAGGCCTACACGTGTTTTATAGGATGTTGGGTTGGAATAAGCAGACCATAATTCGGCATAACTTACCTTGCCAAAACCTTTCACCAGTTTTTTTACAAAAGCAAAATACCGAATTTTCCAGCCCAAAGAGCGGTTGCTTGCATGCTTTGCGGCCACATACATGTATTCGAAAACGTTTAGATGCTTGTCGTGCTCCACACTTTTGGTCACCGATGCTGCCGTTTGCACATTCTCGAACAACACTTGGTTTACCAAATGCAGACGATGCCCATGAAGCAACAATTGCAAATAAAACTCAATGTCAACCAGCCATTTTAAGTTGGGGTCAAAGCGGGCCTCTTGCCGCTTAAACATAATGGTGGAGGGTGGCCCTATTAAATTTCCGCGAAGCAATTGCAATGGGTCTTTTTGCATTTGCTCAAGCTGCTGCTTGGAGGGCAAGTTGGTGTAATTTCTTTGCTCTGCTTCGTATCGGCCTTTTATTCCTCCAAACACCAGTCGACCTTCGTCTGCTTGCAGCGCCTCTACCATAAGCCGAAGGGCAAAAGGCTCGGCAAACCAGTCGTCGTGGTGCATGATTTTGAGGTAACGGCCTTTTGCTTGGTCCATACCATGGTTCCAATTTTGGGGACTACCCTTAGCCGGTTGGTTACGGACATACAGCAGCTGTGGAAAAGCATGGGCTTCCTGGCGCACTACAGCCTCTACCTCATCGCCTCTGGAGTCGTCGCTAACAATGAGTTCGTAGTCGCTAAAGTCTTGCATCGCAATGGACTTCAACACTCTACGCAGAAGTTCCGGCTGTTCATAGGCCGGTACCACAACAGAAACCAATGGCTCCGACATACTTATTTTTTTCGGCAGTGGGTCAGAATAAAGTCATTGTGGCCGGCTTTGTCGCGCACTTCATGACTTTGGTAATCTTGGTATTTGTAGGAAATGGGCTCAAACCCGGCGGCCTCCAACCAAGCTTCGATTTTCTCCTCCACAATAGTAAAGGTCAAATGGAAGCCAAGTTTGCGGGCCTCTTCTGAATCCTCCTGATTGTAAGGGGTGGAGAAAATAAGACTTCCTCCCGGCCTAAGTGCGCGGTGAAAAATTCCCAACAGCGTAGAAATGTCGCTTTCTTTAAAATGCTCAATGGTTTCAAAGGAAACCACCACATCCACCACTTCTTCAAAATCCAAATGCAGCAGATTGGCCTCCATAAAACGGACTTTTTCATGGTCTTTGTAACGTTCCGAAATGGCAGAAATTACTTCGCCGTTTAAGTCCGCACCTACCACAGAATTAGCCTTTTGCGCCAACATCATGGAGCCATAACCGGTACCGCAGGCCAAGTCGGCCACATCGGCCCCTTCCGGAATCAGCCCCAAGGCGTATTCGTAGCGTCTAAAGTGGTTTTTTTGGTACATATCCAGCCGCTCAAATTGCAGCTCGCCCGAAAAGGTAATATCTACCCGTTCGCCATTGCCGCCTAAGGGGTTATTGGCGTTAAAATCGTAGGGCTCTTGCTCCACAGGAGCCTCATTTTTCCCAAAAAGTTTCTTCAGTAATGCTTTCATAATGTGTTGGTTTTGGGGCGCTATTCCCGCTGTTGCTCCAAGTCCTCAGTCCAAAAGGCGTCCGGGCAAAGCAAGCCCACGCGTTTGCTGGCGCGCCACGGTGGCCTTGCTGCCCGGTCAGCCTTTTGTCCTTCCGGGCTTTCCACGCCATCGGGGCGCCGGGTTATCCGGGTTTTATGATTAATCCTTGACAGGTAGGTAAGTTAAGTATTTCTACGCCCTTCGACCGAGCAAAATCTTCGTGGTTTCTTTGCTGGTCTTTGGTCTTGTTGTCGTAGCCAAAATCGTCCAAAACAATAAGCCCGCCGGGCACGAGTTTGTCCCAATAAAACTCCAGGGCAGCTTTTTCGGGTTCTACGCAATTCATGTCCACGGACAAATAGGCTACTTTTTCCGGATTGGCTTCCGGCAACGTAGCCGGCACGGCTCCCCTTACAATTTTGGTGTTGAAAGGGGCAAAAGTATCCACCACCTGCTTAAATAAGGCATCGTGGTCTTCGTCGGCGTAGCCCATGAGTTTGTTGCGTCTCAACTCTTCTTCGGTGCTGTATTCGGGACTTAAGCCCTCAAAGGTGTCTAGCAAATAGTAGGTTTTGCCAAGGGCGTTAAAGTCTACATAATCAATCACTTCCCTGGAAAAAATGCCCGTATGCACTCCGCAGTCTACAAAATCGCCTTCGAGTTTGGCGGCATGGGCCGCTGCCCAGCAAAGGACATGAATACGCCACTGAATGTCGTAATCCTTAAGCAGGGAGTCGTTGTCGGTGGCCTTACCCAAGGCATAGGCTTTGGCAAAACGCGGTTCGGTTAAGAAGTCGGCGTTGTGGAAAGTGAACAACAAGTCGTTGGAGTAGGTAAGCCGGTTTCTATCCAGCAACAAAAACTTTTCTTCGAGTTCCTGTTGCTTTACAAAGCCTCGCTTGGCCAATTGACGTTTTAGAAAATCTTTAATCACAAGGTGTCTTTTTTGGAGCTCCACTGAAGTAAAGGCCGAACCATTCCGGGCCAACCTTGAGCATAGTCGCCCCGAGCAGACTCCCCCGTCATTTCGTCTACTACCGAAAAAGTCAGGACCTTTTCAGCATGTGCAAATGTCTCAAAAGGAGCCTTTTTAAAAAGGGCAAGGCTTATGGAAAACTTTCCTTCAGCAAGAAGGTTACCGGGAATTATAGCTTCAATTGTATACGACCCAGGACTGCGCCTTTCCATGGAAAGGTTACTAGAGACATCATGTGAACTAAAAATGTGCAGATCTTCTTCATTGTATAAATTCAAGCCATGCGTAAAAACCCCCATAGGCTCTTTTACTTCGTACCGGGCTTTAAATACCAAGTCGCGCGTAATTTCAAACATTCCGGTGGTGGGGCGTTCGCCATCGGCATAGCATAGCGACATTGATCTAAGCTTTATGCTTTCGTTGCCCGGAGCCTCTTGCTCCTCCCAGTCTTTTTCAAGAATATGTTTGTCGAAGGTGGTGAGGTAGGTGTTTATGGTGGCGTTGGGCTCTCCAATGGTTTGTACGGTTCCGTTTTTAAGTACCACACAACGGGAGCACAATTGCCGAATGGCGGTCATATTGTGGCTTACAAAAAGTACGGTGCGGCCATCCTCCTGACTAACAGCCTTCATTTTGCCCAGGCATTTTTTTTGGAATTCGGCATCTCCAACCGCCAGAACCTCGTCTACAATTAATATTTCGGGTTCCAAATGGGCTGCAACGGCAAAAGCAAGCCTTACGTACATTCCTGAACTGTAGCGCTTTACCGGGGTGTTGACATACTTTTCTACACCGGCAAAGGCTACAATCTCATCGAATTTCTTTTGAATTTCAGCACGCCGCATGCCCAAAATGGCTCCGTTCAGAAAAATATTCTCTCTTCCGGTAAGTTCGGGGTGGAACCCCGTACCCACTTCCAATAAACTTGAAACCCTACCGCGCAAAACCACTTCGCCAACCGAAGGCGTGGTAACCCTGCTTAAAATTTTAAGCAGGGTGCTCTTTCCGGCGCCGTTTTTTCCGATAATGCCCATCACCTCACCGGGCATTACTTCAAAATTAATGTCCTTTAGTGCCCAAACGTAAGGGCTTAGGGCCGCAGAGGTGCGGTCGTTTTCTTGTCCTTGGTCTGCAAAAGGGTCTTTACCCTTGGTTAAACGGTTCCAACTCCGCACCAAATCGTCTTTGAGCGTGGCGGATCCCACTTGTCCCAAGCGGTACATTTTGGAAACTTCTTTTACCTCTATGGCTGGTTTCATGTGCATTTTCTAA
The DNA here is from genome assembly GCA_964545365.1 of uncultured Candidatus Competibacteraceae bacterium. Lineage (GTDB taxonomy): Bacteria > Bacteroidota > Bacteroidia > CAIKAF01 > CAIKAF01 > CAIKAF01. The sequence goes on from CAZJFM010000030.1 coordinate 7,752, forward strand.
AGGTACCTAAACGGTATCCATAAAGGATTTTTCGGTGCGGTTAAACAAAAGAGAGCCCATAACCAACAGCACTAAAGTAAAGCCGCCACTGTAGGCCAGTCCTCCCCAAGAAAGCGCTCCAACGCCCAAAAAACAGGTTCTAAACGACTCTACCAAGGGCGAAATAGGATTTAAGCCAATAATCCAAGCTCCTTGAATTGGAAGGGCTTCCATAGGATAAATAACCGGGGTAATGTACATGAGCAAACCGGTGCCAAAGGAAACCAAAATGGCCAAATCGCGGTATTTGGTGGTAAGCGAAGAAATTAAGATGCCCGCCCCTAAACCCAAAAGCGCCATAAGCGCAACAAGAACAGGCAGCAACAATACATGCAGGCCAGGAGACCAAACAAAGGCTCCTTTGGCATGGTAAATAAAGGAGAAAGCAATTAATATGCTGAACTGTATTCCAAACTTTACCAAATTAGAAATGACCAAAGCCAAAGGCGAAGCTAGTCTTGGAAAGTAGACTTTTCCAAAAAGGGCAGCATTGGCCGTAAAGGTGGAGGAGGCTCCGGTAAAACAGCTTTGAAAATAGTTCCACAAGGTAAGGCCGGAAAGATAAAATACCGGTCCGGGAATATTGCTGGTGGGGATTTTGGCTACGCTACCAAATACAAAGGTGAAAATAAAGGTGGTGAGAATGGGACTTATAAAATACCATAAAGGCCCTAGCACCGTTTGCTTGTAGGTAGCGACTATATCGCGACGTACAAAGATGGCAACCAAATCGCGGTACTGCCATACGTCGCCCCAGCCAAGCTCAAACCAGCTTTTTTGAGGTCGTATATGCGTTACTGGGAGTTCTTGTTTCATTTAAGTCCTTATTAGGTACTTGTCTTTAAAAGGCAAATACTGCAATGCTGCAACAAGCTCACTTCGGTTTCCTGCAGCCGCTCTACTAACTAAAGCAGTAATAGGCTTTGCAAAAGTCAAAAAGCAAGGCTGTTTAACCACAAGACACCCGATTTTAGGCATTTTCGATTTGTTGCGCCAATTGCGCTCCAAAGGTATTGGTTTCCTTGAAATTTAAGGTTTTTTTTGAATCGGACATTTGGGCAGCTGTAATTGCTGTAGTCAAGCAGGTACCATCGAAGCCCTTGAGACTGTTGAGGCGCTGCTATTTCGGCGGCGGTCCTGTCCTGACGCTTCGTCCTGACGCTTACGGTCAGCATCTTGGAGTTAGGGACTTTGTCTTGAAGGCACAACGCGTCCGGTCTTACCTTGTTGTTGAGCAAAAAGGCCTTGTGGCCTCTTTTTGGCGGTTGTTTCGGCAGGTGAAACCTAAAAGAGGCCAAAGATGCTAAGGCCAATGGATGTATTGGTTAGGGGAATTTTGGATGTAGAGATTTTGTTTTTCAAAAAGTGCTGAAAATCAATAACTTAATAATTTTTATATAGAGATTTACAGATTCAAATTATGGATTTGGTATTGGAAGAAGATGCGCCCCGGCGGAGGCCAATTAGCCTGCCGAAGTGGGGTGCTCAGCAGCCGCATGGGCAAGAGCGACCACAGGAAGCTCCTTGGCCATGCTTGGCTGCGTGCACACCCTACAAGGCAGCTAATGGTCGGAGACGGAAAAGGCGCCCAACCCCTAATCTATTGAATAAGTTTTTCGAACAGTTGGTGGTAATTGGCCAGCACCTTTTGCCAGGTTAGTTGAGCCTGGGCCCTTTGTTGGGCTTGGGTTTCGAGTTTTTTGCGAAGGTTCGTGTCTTTGAGGAGGCGGGCTATGGTTTGAGCAATGTGTTCGGGGTCTTTTTCTTGAGCCGCCAGCCCGGTTTCGCCTTCCACAATGGCTTCGAGCAATCCGCTGTTGTTGCTTACCACGGCACACTTACCGCAAAGCGCAGCTTCAATTACCGAAATGCCAAAGCCTTCGAAGTCGCCACCGGCAATGGCGCTGGTTATGGTGTAAAGCGTAGCCGCATTATACCACATGCGTATTTCTTCAGTGCTTTGCCGACCCACCAAATGCACCTGCTCACTAACTCCCAAATTGTTGGCCAAGCTTTGCAAGCGCGCTTGGTCCTGAGCGGCACCCACGCAGGCATAGTGCAGTTTTGGGAAGGTTTGGAGTAAATGTGGCAAAGCGCGAATAACCCATTCTTGCCCTTTTCTTGGGGACATATTGCCTACGGTAAGTAACAGTTGGTCTGCGGCGTCTAGGCCCTTTTTTTTACGAAAATCCTGAATGTTGGCGGCGGTTTCTGGATAAAAAATCTTGTGATCGGCACCGTTATGAATAACGCAGGGCTTGCTGGGACGAATGCCGTAAGATTTAGCCATTTTTTGGGTAAAATGGCTCACAAAAATGAGGCTGTCGGCCCGGTTGTAGGCGCGCCTGTGCAAAAGGTCGAAGAGTTTGCCGTCGGATTGGCCAAATTCGGTGCCGTGTCCAATAAGTGCGTAGGGTTTTCGGTTCATGGCAGCAATTAAATAAGCATACCAAGAGGCGTGTTTTCCGGAACCAACGATTAAGTCAGCTCCAAAGGCTTTGCATTGTCCGGCAAGGGCAAAAGTTTGACGGATAAAGGCCTTTAAGGAAGGGGCATGTTTGAGAGGAACAACGGGGTAGGGCGCATTAGCGTTGAATTGCTGAATTTCTTCGGGGGAGGCATTTTCTTGTCGGGCCACCAACATAGGTTCCCAATGGTGGGGAATTAGCCCTTCGAGCAGCGCGCGCGCATGGGTGCCAATGCCGCCCGGGCCGGGAGGATATTCCGTGGTTAATACAAGGATTTTGGGCATTAGGCTTGTTGGTATTGATTTTTTTGACCCAGAAGGGTTTGTGCAAGCAGCAGCAACCAATGCCTAAATTGAGGGTGTCCGGGCTCGGTAAGGATGCAGCGGCAAAGGTAGCCCAGGGCAGGACCTTTGTTGCCCTTCATTAAATGGTATTTGGCAATGGTGAACCTACTTTGAATTAAAATAGACCGGCGTTTGGCCTTGGGAAGTTGGTACCAGAGTTGAGGGTAGCGTTTGGCAAAGGTTTGAACACCTTGCAGCCTAAGGCGGCCGGGATTGTTTTTGAGGTTGATGCTGTTGTTGTCATGTACGGCATAAGCCACCGAAGTTTGTGGCAACTGAACAATGGGATATTCATTGGCAATGCGTATCCAGAGCAGCTGGTCTTCTACGGTTACAATATCTTCGTCGAACTGATGGGTTTCAAAAACCTTTCGATGTAGGCAAGTCCTGGCAGGAATAACGGCATGGTCTAAGAAGTACTCGGTGTGGGGTTGAGTTAGCGGTGCCACTTCCATTTGGCTAAGCGCGCCATTTCGATCTTCACAATATCCGGTAAAATACAAGGCAACTTTCCGGTCTTGGTCCAAGATGGCTTTATGCAGGTTTTTAAGGTGGTCTTTGAGGTAGCGGTCATCGCTGTCGAGAAAGCACAGAAATTGTCCTTTGGCTTTGCGTGCTCCATGGTTTCTTGCTGCGGAGCGTTCGGCATTGTCCTGATATACGTAGCGAATCCTTGGGTCTTTTTCGGCCAAGGCTTTTACCACTTCGCCTGTTTTGTCTTTGGAGCCATCGTCTACCACTACGCATTCCCAGTCTTCAAAAGACTGGCTTTGCAAAGATTCCAAGGTATGGTGAATGAACTTTTCCCGGTTGTAGGCGGGAACAATGATGGAGAAAAAGGGATTTTGGGCAGTCTGAAGCATAGCAGTTGGCCTGTTTTGCAGGCTAAGGTGTCAAAAGTACAGGCCGAGGGATTTCCCACTAAGGCTATTCAAATCAAAGGCATGGTGCACCCACATGCTTTTTTTGAGCATTTTTGGTCAGGTGCAAATATCTGCAAAAAATTAAAAGAGAAAGAGGGAACAAAAATCAGAAGGTCAGGTGTCTGGTTGAAAAAGCCTCGTCAATGAAACCAAGAAAGGCAAGAGCGCGTTAAAAACACTCCGATTTACGAAAGCTTAGGATTAAGCTGTAAATTTGCTAATAGAATAGTTAGCGACCTAACCCAAGAAATATGCGGCTACATGTACTTAGTTTATTTGCGCTGTTGATCGGGCAATTAGCCTTTTCGCAGCAGCCGGTGATTGTACACTGGGATGCAGATCAAAACCTAACGACAAATCAAGGCGGAAAAGTAACCCAATGGGTGAGTGTAGACGCCTCCTCGCTATCGGCATCCCCTTTGAGCCCACAAATTGCCCCTGACCATGTGGCTTCTGTGGGTCAGCTTAACGGCCACGCGGCTGTTGCTTTTGGCATCAGCCACGCATCTGTTCAGCCCTTATATTTTCCGGCAATTACCATAGATACGGCGTCGGTATTTGCTGTCGTCAACCTTCCGGCTGTTGCAAATACCATGCATTTTTATGTTGCTGGAGAGGTTAATGGGGTATGGTCAGGGGGGTTTTGGGTAGGAGGGACTTTTACAGAAATCGATGGTTTTGGTTGGGGTTCCCAACAGCCTTATTCCAACTGGCAATCCACTTCTGAAGTAACCGGATGGGCCGTTTTAGCGATGCGTAACAATGGGTTTTGGTTGAATGGAGCACCAGTTTCTGTGCACCCAAGTCCCAGCTGGAGTGCTTTTCCACATTCAACGGTGTTAAACCATTTAGGTGGTATAGATTTGCCTTGGGCAACCAACCAATACATTTTCAGGGGATATTTGGCTGAAATGATGATTTTCGACGGCTATTTGAGCGATTCTGCTATGGCAGCCAAATCCGATTCTTTGGTACTTGCCCACTTGCCCTTGTTGGATATTGGTCCGGATACCATCGATACCTGCCTAACATCTCTGGTTTTAGAACCTGTGGGAGGCTACAGCTTTGGAAGACACTTATGGTCTACCGGCGATACTAGCCGTTCCATAACCATCACCCAAGACGGCACCTATTGGATAGAAACAGAGACTTTCGGAAGGGTTCAGTACGACACTATTACAGTAATCGGGATTATTCCTCCGCCTTTGATGGAGCCTTCCAACGATACCTTACTGTGCAAGGAGAGTCCTTTTTGGTTACGTGTGGTAAACCCACAGCCCGGAGCGACCTATACATGGAGCAATGGCTTAGTTGGGGACAGTGCCTTTGTAAACCAACCAGGGACATACTTTTACCAGAAAAGTTCCAGTAACTGTACTGTAAACTCTACGCCCATTCAGGTGAGCTCTCATGTGCTGCCCGATTTTGTTTCCCAAGAAGTTTGTTTGGGCGATTCTACTTTGTTTACCAATACCAGTGTGCCATTGGCCGGTTTTATTTCCGAATGGCATTATGACTTTGGGGATGGAAGCTCCGATACCCTACAGAACCCTAAGCATGCTTACCAGCAGGCAGGCACCTACTTGGTGGAGCTGGCTGCACGCAACAGCTTAGGCTGCTCGGATACCATCGTTAAGCCGGTGTTGGTTAAGGAGCCGCCCATAGCCAACTTTACCAACCAGGGCCTCTGCAAAGGCCAGCCGGTGCAGTTTGGAAACACCTCTTCTATTCCAAGCGGCTTTTTTGCCACCTCTTACCAATGGCACTTTGACGGCTTAGATAGCTCGCAAAACGTAAGCCCTTCCTTTACTTTTCCTCAACAAACCGACACCTTTTTGGTCTCCTTAGAGGTTGGAATTAATAATGGATGTAAAGACGATTCGGTACGTCAAATTGTAATCAATAAATCTGTTGATGCTCAGTTGTTTTCGGACGCAGACTCCATTTGTGCAGGAGCTTCTGTTGGCTTTTTTGATGCAAGCCAGTATCAGAATACCCAGGCGGCAAATGCCACCTGGTTGATAAACAACATGGATGTTGGGAATGCGGACAGTCTCAATTTTTTGTTTTCAAATGCCGGGACTCAGTCCATTGGCTTAATAATCAATAGCTCAGATAACTGTTTAGATACGGCAGACTTTGAACTGGAAGTGATTCCCAAGCCTGAAGCATCGATTGAAGTAAATAGCAATTTGGGAATACCTCCGTTTGCATTTCAGGCGGTGGACCAGTCTTTAGGAGCTTCTTTTGTGGAATGGTTTGGTCCTGATGGCTTTACGGTCACCGATGATAGTCTTTTCGTATTGCTCACCGACACCGGATTATATGAGGTTGGTATAAGAACAGAAAACTTTTTTGGATGCAGCGACAGCCTTTCCAAAACGATTCGTGCAATACCGGCTAATTTGGATGTTTTGTTAGAAGGTTTAGCGTGCAGCGACAGCGCTGGTTTCTATACCGGCCGTTTTGTTTTGCGTAATGTCTCTGAGTTTTTGGATGTCAATGGCTTAGACATTTCTTTTAGTCTTCAAGGGGCCTCCTTGCTCCGTGAGGTTTGGGAGGACAATTTGGCTCCCGGAGCTTTATTGCCTTTTGAATTTACGGCACAGGTCTTTTCCTCGGCATCGCCCAACTACTGTTGTGTTCAATTAAACGAATTGTGGTCCAATTTACCTTCCGGAATTTATTCGGAGGAGGGAGGGCGCATTTGTAGTCCTATTCAATCAGGGCTTTCGCTTTCGCCGCCCTTGCCTAACCCCAGCTCTGGCACAACCGAGCTATTTATCATTTTGCCTGAAACCGAAACCCTAGAGTGGAGTTTAATCAGCGCCTCAGGAGCAGTGGTCCAAGAGGACGTGATGGAAGGAGTAAAAGGCTTAAATGTTCTTCGGTTGGATTTGAGCATGGTGGAGGCCGGGGTTTATACCTTTGAGCTAAGCTACCGAGACCGCACGCTCATTGAGCGCATCGTGCGAACTACAGCGCCTTAATCGGGACTTTTGGTAGGCACAATAAACTCAAAACCAATACCGTGCACTACCTGGATTTTGATGCGGGCATCCGCACTCAGGTATTTACGCAACTTAGAGATAAAAACATCCATGCTTCTGCCTGTAAAGTAGTCGTCTTTCCCCCAAACTTCTCTCATAAGCTCCTCGCGTTTCACCACCCTATGGCCAAGCTTGCAAAGCGCATGCAGTAGTTTTCCCTCCCGTTCGGTAAGTCTTCGGTCGCCGACTTCGGGGTGAGACAATAAAAAGTTGGTGCTGTCAAAAGTAAATGTACCTAAGGCAAAGACACTAGGGCTTGGACCTGCGTTTGGTGTGGCTCGGTTCCAAAGGTTCTTAATGCGTAGAATAAGCTCTTCAATAGAAAAAGGCTTGGCCAAATAATCATCGCCTAGGGTAAGGCTTTTTAGTCGATCCGGAGTTTCTCCCTTGGCTGTTAGAAACAAAATAGGAACTTCTGGGGCCGTTTCTCTCAGCTTTTCGGCAAGGGAAAAGCCATCCAAACCAGGCAACATAACATCCAAAACAAAAAAATCCGGGCAATTGGATGCAAAGGCTTCAAGGGCTTCTTTTCCATTTTGAAACCAATGCACTTTCCAGCCCTCCTGTTCAAGCTGGTCTGCCAGAAGCATACCCAAGCTGGGGTCATCCTCTACGTATCCAATGCTCTGCAAATCGCTCATGACTTAATGGAATTAAAGGTTAGCGTGAATGTAGCCCCTTTGCCCGGAGCACTTTCGAGTTGAATTAACGCATGGTGGTGCTTGGCTATTTGTTTTACATAGCTTAAACCTAGACCAAAACCCTTAACATCATGAAGGTTACCGGTGGGTACCCGGTAAAACTTCTCGAAAACCATGCGTTGTAGTTTTTGCGGAATTCCAGGACCGTTGTCTTTTACAGTTAGAGAAACTTGATGCGGACCGGTTCTTTTTAGGCTAAGAAAGATTTCGACTTCATCGCCACCATATTTAAGGGCATTGTCGAGCAAATTGTACAGGGCATTTCCTAAGTGCGTGGCATGGCCCATAATAAGGTAGGGGTGCTCTGAGTCAATTTCCGCGGTGAACTTGGCGCCGCTGGCATCCATGCGCAGCTTAATTTGTCCCACAATTTCTTGTACCAAAAGTCCCAGATCCAAAGGCTCCATTTTAAGCTTGTGGCGATTGGATTCAATCAGGGCAACTTTTAGGATTTGCTCTACCTGATTTCGAAGCCGCAATGATTCCTTTTGAATGATGCTGCCGTAGGATTTAACTTTTTCCGGAGCGGAGGCTGTCCTATCCTTTTGAAGGACTTCTCCGGCGACCAAAAGGGAGGCAATAGGAGTCTTGAACTCATGCGTCATGTTGTTTATAAAATCTTGGCGCATGGCAGAAAGCCGCTTTTCTCTAAAAATAATGAACACCATAAAAATAAAGACTCCCATGATGATAAGGATGCCCAAGGTGGTGAAATACATAAGGCTCATTTGTCTGGAAATAAACGCACCTTGCTTGGTAAAGTGCACCAAAACCGTATGGCTGTCCTTGGATAAATTCAGGTCGGATAACTGTTTGGTCCAGGGAATGTTGTTGGTCCCTGAGGCATGAAATAAGGGGCCGAGAGCCTCGGAATATTGTCTCCAGACTATGGAATCTGCAAAGCAGTCGTACATCCCTACCTGAAAATCTTGCAAAATGCTTTGCTTTCTAAATTCGGCCACAAGCAAATTCAGCAAAAAATCCGGGGAAGTAGTGGCACCAATTTGCATGGCAAACAAATCGCCGTCGGTGGTAACCACAGACTCTCTAATGTTGGTGGAATCGCTATGGTAACGATACACTTGATTGGCCACATTGAGCAGGCCAAGCTCAACGCGGTTTTGAAACTGTTCGCTGGTGAACCTGTATGCTTTTTGCACCCAAAACACTTGAATGGTAACTAAGCCACATAAAGCACTTCCGGCAACAACAGATACAAACCTAAGGGTTCTATTGGTGAGCATGCTATGAAGTTAGGCATCCGCCTTGAAACTTGCGGTACTTTTCTTTAAGGCATTTAGTGCGGCCTGTCTTAAATGCTCATGGTAGCTTATGGACTCCAGTTGAGGAACCAAGCGGTCTCTAATTTTTTCAAAGGCCGGCCTTAGGCTGTCCGCTAGTGGCTCGGTTACTTGCGGCTGCTCCTTGAATGGGTCTACCTGCTTTCCGTTTTTCCAAAATCGGTAACACAAATGGGGCCCGGTAGCTAATCCCGTGCTTCCAACATAGCCAATAACTTGGCCTTGACTAACGCGAACACCACGCTTAATGCCTTGGCCAAATTTACTCATGTGTAAGTACTGAGTGGTATACGTGTTGTCGTGCTTTACTTTAACATAATTGCCGTTTCCTCTTCCATAACCGGCAGCAACCACCATACCATCTGCCACCGAAACAATAGGCGTTCCGGTAGGTGCGGCGTAATCGGTGCCTAAGTGGGCTTTCCGCCTTTTAAGGATAGGGTGGTAGCGGTTGAGGTTGTATCGACTAGAAATTCTTGAATACTCTAAGGGCGCTTTCAGAAACCGGCTTTTCATGCTTTGTCCCTCGGCATCGTAAAAGCCCACTTTCTCACCTTGCTCAAACCGAATGGCCATACGTTCTTTTCCCCTATGGGTAAAGGTGGCCGCCAAGATCTTGTGTACCCCAAGGTCGAGGGTGTCGGCATACATGGCTTCATAAATAACTCGAAACCTGTCGCCTTTCTGAAGGGCAAAAAAGTCAACCGACCATTTAAACATGCCGTCTAACTTGTAGCAAATATTTGGGTCAAGCCCTTGCTCTACCACGGTTTGGTAAAGAGAAGACTCAATTACCCCGGCGGCTTCTTTTTGCTCATATTTAATTTCCCTAGCTTCTCGGTAAACGGTAGGTGAAGCTTCTTGTCTCCAGTCAAAAACTACGGCCTCGGTAAGGCTTGCTTCGTAAACCAAACAAACCGGAAGCCCATCTTGTCCTTTTTTGCACAAAAGGGTGTATGGCTTACCTGCCCGCAGCTTTCGTAAATCGAAAATAGAGTCTGAGGCTTGAATTAAGGCTCCGGATACATGTCCTGGCACTTTGTGTGCCTCCAAGATTTCAGAAAAGCTTTGCCCTTGTTCTACCTGAAAGGCCCTTGCTTGAAGGTTTTGCATGGGAATCCCAAACATTTCTTTTGAGGGTTCCTCCGCTCTTGGGGCTTGGGCTTGGGGACGCGACTTCTGCTTTTGCTGGTTGGGAGCAGTGCCGCAGGCCATGAACAATAAAAGAAGGAGGGCAGTAAAGACCGGTGTTCCAAACCTCATGAGCCCATCATTTTTTCGGGTATTCCCCAATGTTCTTTTTCCTCTGCACTCCATAGTTGAGGAAAAAATATGCGGAACTGGTGTTTAGGAGGAAGGTACTTTTGCCAGTTGGTGCCGCCGGTAGCCTTAATGTCTTCCGGATTCTTTTTAAGATACCTAACGGCAGATTTATAATGAACAAGTGGCCAGTCGATATTCACTTGGCGGTCGAAAGTTCTTAAGCTTTCTTTTAACTCCGCCCCCTTTTCAGAATCTGGCAAATCTAAATACATATCGTACAAAGTGTTGCCTTCCATTTTATGAGCCATGGCCAAAAAGGAGTTTCCATATTTGGACTCGAACTGCCGAAGAGTAAGCGTTTTTTTGCCTGTAGCCAGCTCTGTAGCACCTTGGTTCCAATAAATGTGCGAATACAGGGTGGGAATGTCGGCCTTCTGTTCCAAAAGGGAGCCGCGCAGGTCGTGACGCGCCAAATGAATAAGTGGAGTTGCCTGAATTTCAATCATTCGGTATTGAGCCGACTGAAAACCTGAGGCAGGAAGTAAAGCCATGCGGAATTTTAAAAACTGTTCCGGCTCCATTCCCTCAATCATTATGGAAAAGGATTTGGTTAGGCTTTCAAAGTAGGCCGTCATACGCTTTAAGCGTTGAGCCATAAATGCTCCGTCCCCACGTTTTTCTTGAATCTGCCGCATTTCATGCAGGCAAAGCTTAAAGTAGAGTTCCGTGATTTGGTGGTACATTATAAATACCTCTTCATCCGGAAATGCCGTTCTGGGCTGTTGCAGATTGAGCAACACGTCTAAATTTATATAGTCCCAGTAAGTTAGGTATTCAGAATATAGGAGGCCGTCCAGGTAGCTACTTAGGTCTTGTCCCATGGCAGCATACTTCTCTTCGAGTTTGCGTATACGCTCTTTTAGAGCCTCTGGGTTGTTTGTTTGTTGCGCTTCCATAGATGATTCAAAAGTACGAATTCTAATGGGCTTGGTCTTGCCCGGCCTGCTTATCGGTTAATTTAGCCTTGTGGTCGGAGGGTCAAAAAAGGACGAATTAAGTCTGCTTTCCGCTCCGTTTCTTGGGCTTCGGCTTCCGGGCTGGAAAGCTTGGTTATTCCGGCCCCTGCAAATATCCAATGGGCCTCCGGACCTAAAGAGGCACAGCGGAGGTTTACATACAGCCTTAAGCGCAAGGCTTCCGGTTCCAAAAGCCCCATGAAACCAGCATAATACCCCCGGTTTTGCTTCTCTTTTTCCTGTATAAAAGAAAGCGCGGCTTCTGTTGGAGTGCCTCCAATGGCCGGGGTAGGATGCATAAGCCTAGCCAGCCTTAGGCCGGTTTCCGTATCCGCATCCGGGAGAGTTCCGGATAAACGGGTGGCTAAATGTTGCAGGTTGCCCATGGCCAGCTCTTGGGGGCCATCCTCTTGAATATCGCGCAAACCAAAGGTTAGCATGCTTGACCGAATATGCCGGGTAACCAAATCCTGTTCTTCTTTTTCCTTCTCCGTCCAGCCCGATGGCCGATTTTGATGCCGAGTGCCTGCCAAAGACCAACTTTGGGCTTTAGCTCCTTGTTGCTCCAACAA
>CAZJFM010000030.1:19528-27678 GCA_964545365.1 uncultured Candidatus Competibacteraceae bacterium
TCTTTCATCTCCCAATTTTCGTTGAGGGATTCCAAGTCCGTTTCTTCTTGCAAAGGCAAGTCAATGCCGGGGTAAGGTTCTTTTTCCGAAAATGGAAACAACAAAAAGCGTGGAACACCTCGACTTAGGTGTAGGCCCTGCTCTACTTTGCCACCAAAAACCCGAGGCTGCTCTCCTGGAAATGCAAAAATGCCTCCATATAAACCCTCGCTTTTAGGACGAGTGAATAGGTCTTCCCAAGAAATACCCGTGCTGTTCATCGTACCCAAAGGTACCAATTCTAGCCTTCACACCTTAGGGCCGAAGCCATAAATTGCCCGTCCATTGGCGATCGGCTTGACGCACCAGAATCCGGTACAAACCGGAAGGTAAATTGCTGAAGTCAAGCTGAAGTCTACTATCGGGACTCATGCTCTCCAACTGCTCATCATAAAGCATGCGGCCTTGCATGTCCATTAAACCTACTTGAACTTCGCCATTCCATCCGGGCAATTCAAGGAAAACTTGCCCTGAGCTGGGGTTGGGATACAATTTGCCTTCTTGGGCAGCTGTCCCAAATCCTAAGTTGTTAACGGTAATAAAGGCGGTATCTTTACAACCTTCCGGAGTTTCGGCAATAAGGCCATAATCTCCGGGCGCAGGAACCGTATAGCTGGATTGCGTGCCGGCGGGCGCAGGAATGTTTACCCACTGGGTGCCGGATAAGAAAATCCACTGAAAGGCATAAAAACCCGAAATATTGCTGTTCAAAACACCGGGAGCACTAACAGCTACGGCAAAATTGCCCGGTATTCCCGGGGAAACAGAAACAGTAGTGTCGTTACTAAAACTAAAGCATCCGGTATTTAAGTCAAACACACGCACTTTATAGGAGCCGCTTTGGCTTACCCAGGCAGAATCGGTTTGTGCGCCCGGTAAAATAAGGGTATCGTTAAAAAACCATTCGTAGCCAAAGCCGGGCCCCACATGAAGCAAAACGCTGTCGGGGCTGCATACTTGAGTCCCCGGACTTACTACCAGTTGCTGCTGCGGAGGTACAGGCAACACCTGCACGGTGTCGGTTACCTGAACCTGAAATGCATTTTTTGCATAGGTGTAATTGAAGGCCAAAGGAGTATTGCCTTGACTAAAAAATTGAGTGGTGTTGCCCAATTGATTCACAGCCGGCAGAGGCAGAGTCACCGGCGGGTGTGGGTTCTCGGTGTTGTCAAAACAGTTGTCGTCCGGAGAGCCTAAAAAGCCGGAGTCATCGTCCCAAACTTCCACACGATATGGCGGATTGTTGGCAGTAAGCGAAGGACTTACACTAAAGGGCAGGCTGGTTGTCGGACTATTGATGGTGCTAAACACCTCATTGTTGCTGCCGTCAAACACCTTAAGGTACAAATCCGGGGCGCCGGTTAGGTCCGTACAGTTGACCGCCGTAACGGTAATGTCATTGAGCTGAAACCCAAAAGTATCAACCGTAGCACTGTATTGCACCGGATATTGGCCCGGATTAACATAAGTAACAGAAGGAGGGTTTTCGACATTGGACTGCAAACCATTGCCAAAGTCCCAGGTATACACGTAGCCTTGGGTTTGGCCGGGTACCGCTTGATACCCATTGCTCGGAAAATTATTAATGAAGTTTACCGTGAGGGGAGCACAGCCTAACCCGGGAGCCATGGAAAATCCGTTATTCGAAGAGGTGTCGGGCAAAAGGACCAATAGGTTGGCAAAAGAGGTCTGCCCTTGTTGCGCCCCAAGGACTCCTGCGTCTACGGTGGCAGTAACAAAAATATTGATATTATACACCCCGGGATTGCCAACAGGAACGCCACAAATTTTTACACAACCCAGGCTGTCGCCCTGAGCAGGATAATAGGTGCAATTATTTCCGGTATTGTTGCAGCTCCAGTTTAACCCAAAAGGAAGGCCGCTAATGGCATCAATTTTCATTTCAAGTAGGTCAACCATGCCAAGCAGCCCGCCTGAAAAGCTGGTGGCGTCTATTTGCTCCGGTAAATAAAAGGTGACGTCCTGGTTATAGCTGCTTCCTACCACAGCGCCGGGTAGCGAATCGGGGCATAGGCCGCCGCCGGCAACAAAACAGCTGTTGTTTATGGCACAACCCGGGCAGGATTGTCCATACGCTTTGGTCGCTTGAATTAAAAATAACAGGGGAGTGAGGACTAAGGGTATTGCAAAACGTAACATAGTTTCAAATCAGTATATAAAGTTAAGGTACAAAAAACGTATTTCAAATATTTTGTCATTCCTTAGGTTCCCCAAAGCACCCAAAGCCATGTATTTCAACAAGTGAAATTTAGGATAAGCAATAGGGTTTTGTGGAATTAAATTATCTGAGGCTTCTGGCAGGAATTGGTGGCCGCCCGGGCTCATTGCTTTCTGGTAAATGCCGCTTTTTTTATTGGCTCCTGCAAATATACCCCCTTAATTGATTTATTGTTGGGGTACTATTTTTGAAGAGAAAAGCCTAGGGGCAAACGGATTGTTTGCTTAAGCTAATCCCAAGCGCCCTTCCTTTTTCATTGTTTTAAGCCTTTGATTTTCAAGTGTTTTTGACCATCTGAAAAAGAGGGCGACTAAATTCAGGGGCAAAGGTTAGAGGCTTTTTGTTTTGAGGGCTCAAAAACAAGTCTAATGCATGCAAATAAAACGAAGTAGAGAAACCCAAAAAGGCGCCGAGTTTTTATTATATTCGATTATTATCCTTTTAACTAATTAGAGATTGACTAGTGCGCATTATAATTATTGACGACGATGAGGTTTTTCAGTTTACCACCAAACGGTTGCTCGAAAGGTCAGGTATGAAGCAGGAGTTTATGAACTCTTTTTTTAATGCAGAAGATGGCTTGGACTATTGCAAAGAAATGCCCGCCAAAAACCCTGGCAAAACATTGATTTTTTTAGACATAAACCTGCCGGGCATGGATGGCTGGGCCTTCCTTGAAGCATGGCAGCAGCTTCCTGTAGCCCACAATCCCAATGTGTTCCTGTTTATGATTTCCAGCTCTATTCATAAAGAGGACCGAGACAGAGCTTTAACAACGGATGTTGTTAGGGACTACTACTCAAAACCCTTAACTTTAGATGCCATAAAGCAGCTGCTAGCTAAAACTCAAGTGTCAGATAACACCTAAGGACCTCTGTAATGCCCTATAAAGAAAAACCGGACGAAGCACTCAAGCTCTATTATACCATTGGCGAAGTCGCCGAACTGTTTCAAGTCAACACCTCACTGGTCAGGTTTTGGGAAAAGGAATTCGACCAAATTCGGCCTAAAAAAAACCGAAAAGGAAACCGTCTTTTTACCCGAGAAGACATCCGCCACTTTCGAATGATTTACCAGCTGGTTAAAGAACAGGGGTATACCCTCGACGGAGCCAGAAAAAAACTGCGGGCCGCCAATCAGCAGGCACAAGACCCCCTTTCTGAAACCATTCTCAGGCTCGAACATGTGAAATCTTTGCTCGACCAAATGGAAGAACAGCTTCCTTGATCCACTTTTTTTGCCTTTTTTCGTGCGTTTCATACCGAATCGTTTATCCTTTCGTTCCATGTCTATGCGGTCTCTCACCAAATTACCTTCGCATTTAATAATGGTGGCTCTTTTGAGCCTCTTTTCAAAAAACCTGTTGGCAGGACCGGGCGACAGCCTCAACATGCCCGTTCCTGACGATCCCGTCTTGGCTATGATGGACAGCCTGGATGTGCTCCAATTCTTTAAAAACCACAACTTTACCGCCGACCGAAGCAAACTCAATGTCTACGGCTACCCCAAAGACTCCGTCCCCAAGTTCCCCGACTATGTGTACCGGAACCGCATGCAGGAACTGGACCGAAAAACCCCCTTTGAACTGGACTTTAATCCGGACGTTAGGGCCTACATTGAATTGTACGCCGTAAGACGCAGAGGTACCGCAAGCCGAATGCTCGGTCTGGCCGAATTGTACTTCCCCCTCTTCGAAGAAAAGTTGGCCCTCAACAAAATGCCCCTCGAACTCAAATACCTGGCCATTGTGGAGTCGGCCCTGAACCCTACCGCTAAATCCCGCGCAGGAGCCATGGGCTTATGGCAGTTTATGTATGGCACCGGAAAGCATATGGGCCTGGAAATCAATTCCTATATCGACGAACGTTGCGACCCCGAAAAATCTACCCTCGCCGCTTGCAAATACCTGAATTACCTGTACAAGTATTACGGCAACAACTGGCAACTCGCTCTTGCTGCCTACAATGCCGGCCCGGGCAACGTCAACAAGGCCATCCGCCGGTCCGGTGGCAAGAAAAACTATTGGGAACTCCGTCCCTATTTGCCCCGAGAAACCGCCGGATACGTCCCCGCCTTTATTGCGGCTACCTATATTATGAACTACCACAAAGAGCATAATATTTACCCTACCAAACCAAACTACTTTCGCTACGAAATTGATAGCGTTTACGTGCGCAGGCAAGTAAGCTTTGAACAAATAAACAAGGTGCTCCCCATTCCGGTAGAGGAACTAAGGGTGCTGAATCCACAATACATTCAAGACATTATTCCCGCTTCCCATACTGGAATGCCCCTCTATTTGCCCAAGAACTTAATTGGCGACTTCATCACCAACGAAGCCTTGCTTTATCGATACCTTACTGAGGCAGAAAGAAAGATTAGCCCCGATTCCGCACTGCTCGCTCAAGGCTACGGAGCCTTGTATCACGAAGTGGCACGAGGCGAATACTTAGACCTTATTGCATCTCTGTATGCGCTGCCTGCCGACTCCTTAAAGGCTTGGAACCAATTGGAAGACCCCGCCGTGCGGCTCGGGCAACAATTGCTGGTCTATTTGCCCACCTCCGACAAGAGGCTCGAAATCCAAGAATCCATGCAACAAGAGGCCCCACCAAGCAATAATAGCCCAGCTAGTTCAGGAAAAGCCGTGTATCATACCGTTCGCTCCGGCGAAACCCTCTGGGCCATCTCTAAAAAATATGGCGTGTCCATGTCCCATATTAAATCCCTGAATAAACTTCGATCCGATGCCCTGAATGTGGGCCAACGTCTAAAAATCAAGGAATAATGCGCCTGTTTTTTGCTCTGCTGTTCACCCTCGGTCTTAGCCTGACCTCCTGTTTCTCCGGACACGAGAACATGCTGCCCAATGCCGTTGGTGCCGAAGGAGAATTGCTTTTGGTTATCGACGACGATGTGTGGAGAGACCACCCCATGGGCGACACCCTGCGCGATATCCTTCAACAACCTTTCCCCGGGCTTCCCCAGGTAGAACCCTTGTTTCGATTGAGTCGGGTGCAAGAAGTGGATTTTAGCGGCAGCATACGCCGCCATCAATCCGTATTTATGGCGCTCGTGGGACCGGAGCACCGCTCTCCCAAGCCTACCATTCAATATGGCCACGACCCCTTTGCCCAAGGGCAATTTGTGGTCCGCCTTTCTGCCAACCACCCCAACGAATGGTTGGCCGCCTTCAACAAAATGAAAGGGCCCATCATCGACTCCTTCCGAACCATTGACCTGCATCGTAAAATGGCCCGGCTCAAAGCTGCCCCGGCCCAAACAGCCATCGACTCCATAAAGGCCTATCAAGGGCTCCGAATGGATTTGCCGCAGGGATATCAAGCCTTGGTGCTGGGCAAGAGCAAATCGGTGCTGCATTACGAAGCCGAACGCGTGGAAAAGGGCAAACAGCTATTTTTGAGCAAATCGGTGCTCTTGGCCAAAAGGCCCTATCCCGGCCCCCAAGTGTTTGCATACGATTCCCTGCTCCAATTCATCGATGGCATTACTTCCCAAACCTTTTTTGGCGAAAACGAAGGCTCCTACCTCGTCACCGAAATTCGGGAAGCTCCGGAATTGAAATACCTAGATTGGCATGGAAATTATGCCATGGAACTGCGCGGACTTTGGCGCATGAGCAACGAGTTCAAGGGCGGACCATTCCTTGCCTATGCCGTGGTAGACGAAACCACCCAATCGCTCTACCTCTTCCATGGACATGCCTATGGCCCGGGCTTGGACAAACGCGTGCACCTGCTTGAGCTCGAAGCCATTCTCCGCAGCATTCGTTTCTAAGCTCTATTTTCTGTTGTTTTGTAGCTTGCACAAAATTTTGTGACTATGCCAAATGCCACGGATTTTTCCGCCGATTTGAACATAAGCTTGCTTGCCGATACCTGCCGAGTACCCGGACCTCCCGGACACGAACAAAGGGTCCGTAAATTTATTCTGGAACAAGTCGGCCAATACGCCGACAGCTACTACGAAGACCATTTCGGAAATCTGGTCTTAGTAAAAAAGGGAGCTTCCGAAACGCCCTTTATGGTGGCCGCACACATGGACGAAATTGGCTTTATGGTGACCCATGTAGACGAAAACGGCTTTTTAAAACTTACCCCCTTAGGCGGCTTTGACCCCAAAACCCTCACCTCACAACGAGTGATTGTGCACGGTAAGCAAGACCTTCCCGGCGTGTTGGGCTCCAAACCCATACATCTCATGGATCCCGAAGAGCGCAACAAAGCCCCTAAACTCCAGGACTTTTTTGTGGATTTAGGGATGCCTGCCGAGGAGGTAAACCAATACATTCAGGCCGGCGATGTGGTGACCCGCGATCGAGAACTATTGGCCATGGGGCACTGCTTCAACGGCAAATCCCTGGACAATCGGGTATCCGTATACATTCTTATGGAGGCCCTTCGCCTGTTGAAGGACCAAGCGCTGCCCTACACGCTCTATGCGGTGTTTTCGGCACAAGAGGAAGTTGGCCTTCGCGGAGTGCAGGCAGCGACGCTTAAAATTCAACCAAAAATAGCGCTCGCCATCGACACCACCATTGCCTTTGACGTGGCCGGAGCCCGCAAAGAAGAATACATCACAAGCTTAGGCAAAGGGGCCGCCATAAAACTCATGGACTCCTCCGCCATTGCCCACCCCAAGGTGGTGGCCTTTTTGAAGGAAACGGCCCAAAGCCACAACATTCCCTGGCAAACCGAAATTTTAACCGGAGGCGGTACCGATACGGCAGGCATGCAAAAATTCACCGCAGGCGGAGCCTTGGCCGGCGCCATTTCCATTCCTACCCGGCACATCCACCAAACCATTGAAACCGTGCATAAAGAAGACATAAAAGCCGCCCTTCGTTTGCTTTGTCTGGCCTTGGTGCATGCCAATCAAATCCAAACCCCTCAACCATGAGTGGAGCGCGACTGCTTGTCACCGGAGCTGCCGGTTTCATAGCCGGCCGACTAGCCGAACAACTCATCCGGGAGGGAAATCAGGTGATTGGAGTCGATGACTTTAGCCGCAACCAAGCGCCCCGTCGTTGGATGGCCCTGCCTTGGCGCGAAACCATAGACCGCGAAACCTTTTTGGAAGGCATGGAATCCATGCTTTCCGGGGTGGATGCCGTGTTTCACCTGGGCGCCCGCACCGACACCATGGCTACCGACAAGGAGCCGATCCGGCATTTAAACCTAGAGTATAGCCAACGCCTGTGGGCGGCCTGCACCAAGCTGGGCATTCCCCTGCTCTATGCCTCTTCCGCGGCGGTCTACGGCGACGGCCGTTTGGGGTATTCCGACGATCCGGAGCTTATTTCCCAACTGCGACCCCTGAACCTCTATGGCCAAAGCAAGCTCGATTTTGATGTTTGGGTGCAGGAGCAAAGCCAAGGGCCGCCCTATTATGCCGGATTTCGCTTTTTCAACGTCTATGGACCCGGCGAAGGGCACAAGGGCCGCATGGCCTCGGTCATGTGGCATGGCTACAAGCAAATCCTGCAAACCGGAGAAATTCAGCTCTTTGCATCCGACAAAGAAGGCATAGCCCACGGCGAACAAAAGCGCGATTTCATTTATGTAGACGATGTGGTGGATTGCCTCATCCGGCAGTGGAAAAGCCCCGGCGCCTCCGGCATATACAACCTGGGCACCGGCCGCGCCCGCAGCTTCAACGACTTAGCCCGCAGCCTATTCGCCGCCATGCGCGCCAAAGAGCACATCCTGTACATCCCCATGCCGGCCAAACTCCAGGGAAAATACCAATATTTCACCCAAGCCGACCCCCAGAACCTCCGCAGCAAAGCAGGATATGCAGCGCCCTTCACCCCCCTCGAAATCGGCGTAGCCCGCTACGTGGACTGGTTAAA
>CAZJFM010000031.1:0-9475 GCA_964545365.1 uncultured Candidatus Competibacteraceae bacterium
TGAAGGGCTGGTCGGCAGAGCAAACGGTACCCGGGTTCACCACTGAAGCATCGGGAGTAGGATTCACTACCACTTGAATGGAGTCGGTTACGGAACAACCGGCAACAGTATCGTTGATGGTATGGTATACCTGATAGGTACCTGGAGCAACGGTTGTTGGGTCAAAGATGCCTTGATTGGCATTGATTACCCCGTTGCCTGACCAAAGGCCACCGCTGTTAAGTGCAGCGAGGGTATCGCTGTTGCTGTAGTCGCAGTAGCTTGGTGGAGCGGTAGTAATGGATGCGTCCGGACCGGCTACTACGTTAATGGCCACCGAGTCTTGGAAGGTACATCCGTTGTTGCTTACGGTGTAAACGGCATAGTTTGTGCCAATGTTGGCTTGGCTGGCATTAAAAATACCATTAATGCTGTCTACGATTCCAGGGCCTGTCCAGGTACCGAAGGTGTCGGAAGGTTGTGGAATGTTATAATTAATGGTTACAAACCCATGGCCTTGGTTGGCACCTGTTGTAGCCACAACATTGGTGCCCGCATTGAACGAGCCACCGCCGCCACCGCCGGTAACATTTCCGTCTCCACCGCCACCGGACCAACCTCCACCGGCAGAGGCACGGTGTCCTACACCTGCTCCACCACCGAATCCTCCTTCTACACCGGAGCGACTTACGTCTGCTGCGCCCCCTAGACCTCCGGAAAGGAAGCTTTCTCCGGCAATATTGGGTGCAGATCCATTGCAATTTTCACCGCCTTTGGTATAGAATCCGCCACCACCTGCTCCAAAGGAGCAAGAATTGCCGTTTCCACCAGGGGTGTTTTGGGTGCCTGCGGTTCCATTTTGAGCGGCACCACCGCCGCCGCCATTGATACCGCCTTGGCCTGCACTAGAGATGGAGTTTGTTCCATTTAGACCAATATCACCGGGAAGGCCTGCACCTCCACCTCCGGCACCGCCGCCGCCACCGGCTACGATTAATGGGGTGTTGTTTCCATCGACAACAAAAGTACCACCGCCACCTGCGCCGGCAGAGTTGGAGCCGCTTGGTGGCCTACTGCCACCTTGTTGACCTACTAAAACACGAAGTGTAGTGCCGGCTGTTAATTGGAAGTCTCCTTCTAATACAGCACCAAGGCCTCCTACGTTGCCGCCTCCGTCACCACCTTGGGCTCCGGCTGCAGTGATTCTGTAAGTTCCTGTGAAAGGTACGGTCCATTCCTGAATACCGGCATTTACTGTTACAACCCCGGGCCCATAAGTACTGTTGGCTTGTTGTTGGGTTGGGCCAGAGCGACCTGTTGCACCACAGTTGCTGAGGTTGAGTGTGCCTTGAAGTACAGGAGGAACAAAGCCTAGGTCTAGAGGAAGAGAGCCTTGGCAATAGGTTCCTGATACTTGAGCCAAGTTGGCTACGGGGAAGGGTGTAGCCTGAACTCGAACGGTATCGAATTTAGAAGGACAACCATTCACTTTATAGTTCACATAATAGGTTTGTGGCCCATTCAATGGAGGAGTATTCCAGTTTTGTCCCACATTGGCAATGGTTCCTCCAATGGTGTCGTACCAAGTATATTGCCCTTGAGGTCCGGTGACGCTAAGCGGCGCTGTACCTGTTCCACAGAAGCTGGTATCTCCGGAGGCTGTGGGTGCGGGAAGTGAATCCAGCCAGATAGGTGCGGGCACTCTAGGGCTAAAGCAGCTGAGGTTCACATTATAGGAAATAATGATTTGGCCGTTTCCTGATTGAAAGCCCTGAGTATGGGTAGTGTTGTTGGTTCGGTTGGCATCGGCAAAAGAAGAGCCGCCACCGCCGCCGGCATAGCGACCGCCGCCACCGCCAAACTGGCCACCGCCGCCGCCGCCGCCGGAGCTGCCGCAGGTACCGCCGGTACCTCCTTGGCCTGCAGTTCCCGCTGTAGCACAGCCACCGCAAGTGGCACCTTGGCCTCCTGTGGTTGGTGTGGCACCGCTACCGGTATTGCAGTCTTGGCTGTTGCAGTTAAACCCTTGCTGGGCCTGACCGGAACCGCCGCCGTTGCCGCCGCTCATACCTGTAGAGCAGTTCCAGCCGCTTCCGCCACCGCCGCCGGCGGTAACCACACGGTTGGATACTCCTGTTCCACCACTACGTATGTCGGAACCACCGCCGCCACCTGCGCCGCTGGAATTTCCGTTGCCGCCACCGTTCCAGCCACCTGAATTTGAGCTGGTGGTGCCTCCTACGTGTAGGGTAAGCGTTTCACCCGGTGTTACGGTTAAACTTGTTTGGACTCTTCCTCCTAAGCCACCCGGGTTGTTTCCGGGGCTGGGTAGGGATGCGCCTCCTTGGGCACCACGGACGTCTACCTGAATTTCAGAAACACCGTTAGGAACGGTCCAGGTTTGAGGTGCACCTGTAAAGTTAAAGGTGTGGTTTCCTGAGATGTTATTCACTAAAGAAACACCAGCAAAAAGGGTGTCTGAACCCAATACCGGAGGAAGCGAAACTTGGCTTCCTGTCGCTAATACATTACCTCCTGTTGCCGCATCGTACCAGTTTACCGGATATGAAGTTCCGGTGGCAGTGAGGGTTACAGGCGTTCCACAAGTGACACTATCTCCCTGGGTTACCGGGGCACTGATTGGGGAAACCGTCATAACTGCCGGTATGCGCTGGCTTGAACAGAAATTACGGGTATAGCTAATGGTGGCGGTACCGTTGCCGGTATGCACGCCTTGGTTATGGGTGATATTGCTGGCCACGTTAGGATTGGCGAAGCTGGATCCGCCGCCGCCGCCGCCGTACCAACCGCCGCCGCCGCCGTAGTAACCACCACCGCCGCCGCCGGCATAGGAGCTTCCGTTTCCTCCTTGTGCAAATTGCCCGGCTTGTCCTCCGTTGTTGGCTCCGTTGCCTCCACTGTTTTGGGTTCCTCCTTGACCTACATAGGTAGTGGATTGCCCATTACACCGGAAGCCGGCTCCTGCAGTTCCTGATCCACCTCCGGCACCACCGCCGTTGGTAAAGGAGCCGCAGTCGTAACCGGATCCACCACCGCCTCCGGCAATGAGTACCCGGTTGTTTGTGCTGGTACCTCCAATTCTAATATCGGTTGCACCACCGCCACCACGGCCCAAAATGCTGCCAAAGCCGCCGCCATTCCAGCCCGGGCTCGTCGTGTTGTTGGGCTGACCGCCTACATAAATAAATATGGTTTGTCCTGGAGTAACGGCAAGGTCAGCGGTTACTTGACCGCCCAATCCGCCAGCTCCATAACTGGGGTTTGTTCCACCTTGTGCACCATAGAGGTCTACCGTAATGGTGAATACTCCGGCAGGAACGGTCCATTGTTGGGTTCCACCGGTAAAGTTAAAGTTGAAGGAACCAAATGGGTTGGGGTCGGTTACCGCTTCTACATAGAAGGTATCGGAATTGGTTACAAATTGACGGGTCAATTGAGTGTTGGTGCTTATTGGATTTCCTCCAGTGGGAGATTCGAACCAGCGGAAAAAGCCGGTAGACCCGGTGGCAGAAAGGTTGAGTGTATCGCCACACATGCCGCTAGCATTAACGGTAGAAGGGTTGGATATTGGGTTTACAATTACAGGCACGGGGATGCGTGCGCTATTGCAAAAAGGAGTTACAAAAGTAATATTGACTACCCCATGTCCGGTGCGCACACCTTGGTTATGCGTTACGTTGGACGCTAAAACAGGGTCGCTGTAGGATGAGCCGCCGCCTGCGCCGCCGTAAGATGAACCGCCGCCACCATAGTAGCCGCCGCCGCCGCCAGCGCCTCTGTAACCACCGCCGCCGCCGTTTCCTAAGCTTCCACTGGATGGGCAACACCAGTTGGTTCCTGCCGCACCACCGCTGTTTTGGCTGCCGCCTCTTCCAGTGTAGGAGGTGTTGCCTGTGCTGCTGCAATAATAACCGGCTTCACCGGTAAGTCCGCCGCCGTCACCGCCGCGCGAACCGTCGGTACCACAGTTCCAGCCGCCGCCTCCGCCGCCGCCGGCAACGATTACGCGGTTGGCTAATCCGGTGCCTCCAATACGTAGGTCAGTGGCTCCACCGCCACCTTGGCCATAAATACTGGAAACATTGGAGTTGGCTCCGCCATTGTAACCACCGGAGGTGGAAGTGTTGGGCCATCCACCTACTCGGATGTAAACGATTTGTCCCGGGGTAACAGCGAGGTCTGCCAAAACCTGCCCGCCGAAACCGCCTCGGTTGCCATAATTTGTATTGTTGCCGCCTTGGGCGCCCTGCACGTCTACCGAGATGGAAAATACACCGGCGGGTACCGTCCAGGTCTGTTGTCCACCATTATAATTGAAAGTGGCTGTTTGTACAGGGTTAAGGTTAGTGGTAGCCTGAACATAAAACAATGCATTTTGGCTCGTAAAGGGAGGATTGAACGAGCTTCCTGTGCCAATGGGTTGCCCACCGCTTGGCGCAGCAAACCACTGAAATTGCCCGC
This sequence comes from uncultured Candidatus Competibacteraceae bacterium, assembly GCA_964545365.1. GTDB lineage: Bacteria > Bacteroidota > Bacteroidia > CAIKAF01 > CAIKAF01 > CAIKAF01. The sequence goes on from CAZJFM010000031.1 coordinate 4,462, forward strand.
TAGAACCGCTGGCTAGAAGCGTAGCAGGACTACCGCAGCTAATGGTATCTCCAATGGCAATTGGGGTGGGTATGCTATTCACCGTTACCAAAGCAGCTGCCCTTGGGCTTATGCAGGATGGGTTGGACAGTGAGTTGACTGCCTCTACATAATACGTGACCTGTGCGAACAGGGTAGGAGTAGAGTAGCTTGGACCTGTGCCCAATAGGTTGCCGCCGGTAGGGGCGTCATACCATCTAAAAATTCCTGTAGAACCTGATGCAGTCAAGGTTGCTCCTTGCCCACAGGTAGCCGAAGAACTGGTGACCCCTGGAACGGGGCATTGGGCATGTACTTGCCAGGTGAGGGCAAGCAAACTTAGGGCAGTGGTCCATAGTCGACCAAGGGCCCTGGTTTTAGTACCGTTTGTTTTCATATAAACAGCTTAAAGTGTGTCTGACCAAATGCACGAAAATTGTTTGGCAATTGGCGGAACACCAAAGTTTCTAATTTGAATCGAGAAAATGAAATAGAAAGGATAAAAAATAGTTGTTTTTTTTACTGCGTAAGTAATTGCAGTTCAGGTAAATAAGTTTTGTTTTCAATTTAACTTCAAATGTATTTTTCAGAGATTACGCACATAAAAATGTTTTTAGTTAAAAAAATATTAAAATGAAAAAGTATACTATTGTATTTAAAAATATGTAAATAAGCAATTTAGGATAATTATTTATTTTTTTAAATACCCGTTTTTATGGGCGGTAATTTGAATTCAAAGTCTAACCCTTGGATTGGGTTTTGTTCGCCGTTTTGGCTTAAGAAAATGTCATTTTTGGGTTTACACCGAATCAAAAGCGCCTATTTTCGATTTTGGTGCCACCCTATTTTGTGTTAGTGGTCACTGTTTGTTTTTGGAGGGGACTTAGTGCCGGCAAAATGCATGGTAGACTCAGCCACCAAAAGGTATTGCGCATGCACCATGTGTGGGCCTCAAAAAAGCATGGGATATTTTCAAAAAAAAAGCTGCCTTTCGGCAGCTTTTTGTCGGGGTGAGAGGATTCGAACCTCCGACCACACGCCCCCCAGACGTGTACTCTAACCGGGCTGAGCTACACCCCGAATGGGGCGCAAATATACATGACTTTCGCTTTTTGCCAAAATTTTATGCCCCAGGGACCGCAGGGAAACCCCACAGGACCGGGAAATTGCTCCGGCGTGGGCTGCCGCGGTGGCGCGCAGCAAACCCCGGCAGCCCCGCCGGAGCTTTTTTCGGGCCGAGGAGTTGCACTAAGGGCCCGATAAGCCGCCAAAAATTAGGGGATTTGATACAACCCGGCCTTTTCTCTATTTTTGTAGTAAGCCCCGTGCTATGATACAGATCCATATCCCCATGTTTGCGACACGCTTTTTAGCTTGTTTCATTGTTTTTTTAGGAAGCGGCTTAGGGGTCCAGGCACATACTCCTCCCTACAGCTTTGTTCCAAATCAAGGACAGTGGCAAGCGCCTTTCGCATTTAAGGCCGAGCTGCCTTCGGGGGCCGTTTTTTTTACTTCTTCCGGTTGGACTTACCATTGGGCTGATTTTTCCTGGATGCATCAGCACCATATCGAGGGAACGCATGCAGATGCACAGGACCAAATCATTCAAGCGCATGCCCTCTCCATTCGTCCGGTGAAGCCCTTGGGAGACTTTTCCTGGCAAGGAGAAGCGCCTCTGAAAAGCACCCTGAATTTTATGTATGGCCAAGACCCTTCCCGCTGGAAATCCAACATTCATCCGTATGAGCGCATACAAGCCTGGGATGTGTGGCAAGGGGTGGCTGTCCGCTTTTTGCAGCAAGCCCAAGGCATTAAATATGAGTTTTATTTAGAAGCGGGAGTCCAACCGGACCTAGTACAACTGGAGATTTCGGGGGCAGAGTCGCTCTCTTTGGTCGATGGGCGCTTGCGCATGGGAACCAGCCTAGGACCTGTGTTTGAAGAAGCTCCGGTAGCCTACCAGGTAGCTCCGAGCGGGGATACGCTTTTTGTTGCCTGTGCCTTTAATTTGCGCAACCGGGTGCTTGGCTTTGACTTGGGAGCGTACAGAAAAGATTTACCCCTTACCATTGACCCTTCTTTGGTGTTTGGCAGCTATTCAGGTTCCACTGCCGATAACTGGGGCTACACAGCTACGTACGATGCGCTAGGCTTTCTATACACCGGGGGGATCGCCAATGGCATTGGTTTCCCAACTTCTATTGGTGCTTATCAGACCACCTGGAATGGGGGACATGGCACCGTTTTTCCTTCCGATTTAGCCATTTCTAAATACGATACTACCGGAAGCTTTATGGTATGGTCTACCTACCTTGGGGGAAGCGGAAGCGAGGTGCCTCATTCCATGGTGGTCAATAGTTTTAATGAGCTCTTTATTTATGGAACCACCGGTTCGGCAGACTATCCGGTAAGTTCTTCAGCTTACGACCCTAGTTTTAATGCCGGTACACCCGGCACTACCACCTCCATGAATATTGACTACAACAGTGGTTCAGATATTTTCATTAGCCGACTCTCTGCACAAGGCGATGCGCTGCTAGCTTCCACCTTTATTGGCGGTACAGGCAACGACGGCCTAAATCAGGGAGCACCCCTTCGGTTCAATTATGCCGATGAGGTGCGCGGTGAAATCATTATCGATAACCTCAACAATATTTATGTGGCCACTGTAACGGCCAGCAACGATTTTCCCGTTACCAATGGGGCCTTTCAGACCACCTTTGGGGGCGGCCAACAGGATGGAGTGGTTCTTAAAATGGACAACTCCCTTACGACCATGATTTGGGCCTCTTACCTTGGAGGAAGCCTAAACGATGGCATCTATTCACTTGATTTATATGCCAATAACGATTTGTTGGTGACCGGAGGTACCAATTCCCAAAACTTCCCTACGGCCAATACTCCCTTCAATACCTATGCAGGAGGTATTTCTGACGGTTTTGTAAGCCGTTTTTCTTCGGATGGAACCACCCTCTTAAATAGCATGCTGGTGGGCTCTCCCGATTATGACCAAAGTTATTTTGTGCAATTGGATGGGACCGACCATATTTATACGCTAGGTCAAACCAATACCCCGGGAAATTTTTGGATTCAAAACGCCACGTTTAACATACCCAACAGTGGTCAGTTCATCCGTAAATACGCACCTGATTTTTCTTCGATTGTGTGGTCTACAGCTTTCGGAACCGGCGATGGAAATCCTGACATTTCGCCTTCTGCTTTTTTGGTAGACGTCTGCAATAAAATTTACCTGAGTGGTTGGGGCGGACTAGTAAATGCTAGTTTTTTCACAGGAAGCACTACGGCCGGAATGCCCATTACTCCGGGAACGGCATTTCAAACCACTACCGACGGAAGCGACTACTATTTAATGGTAATCGATGACAACGCCAACCAACTGATTTATGGCTCTTTTTACGGTGGGCCTAACAGCGGCGAGCATGTGGATGGGGGAACCTCACGATTTGACCGAAAAGGAGTGATTTACCAAAGCGTCTGTGCCGGTTGCGGCGGCTTTTCTGATTTCCCTACCAGTCCAAATGCCCATAGCCAAACCAACAATGCACTCAATTGCAACAATGGGGTCTTTAAATTCTCTTTTGACTTCCCCTCAACCATAGCCGACTTTTTGGTACCCAACTCGGTTTGTCTGCCCAGCGCACTCAGTTTTCAAAACACCTCGGCGGGAGCAACCAACTACCTATGGGATTTTGGTGACGGCAACAGCTCCACACAAACCAATCCAAACCATGTGTATGGCCAGTCCGGGGTGTACAATGTAACCCTTTTTGCCTTCGATAATACAGGTAGTAATTGCAATCCGGTTGATTCCATCACCAGGCAGGTGGTGGTACTGGACAACGCCGCCGACAGCCTGGCACAGGTAGTTATTTGTTTGGGCGATCAAACGCCCATTGGTATTCCTCCCAATGGCGACCCCACCGTTACCTATGCTTGGACTCCCTCCGCCGGTCTCTCAGACTCCGCTATTTCAAACCCGATTGCTTCACCCTCAAGCACGCAAGTATACAGTTTGGTGCTTACCAATAGCGCTTGTTCAGATACCCTTCAGCAAGTGGTAGTCGTTGAAACCTTACCCAATATTCAAGATACAACCCTACTGCTTTGCCCGGGACAAACCGTTGTGCTGCAGCACCCGGACTTGCCGGGAAATGCAAGCCCCTCATGGTCCCCAACTGCAGGCCTGAGCGATAGTACCTCGCTTAGCCCATCGGTTACCCCTACTGCGGATCAAACCTACACCTTAATTTTTGAGCTAGGCACCTGCCGCGATACCTTGGATTATATATTGCAAGTAGACCCTTCTCCCATTATTGATTTGCCCGAATTGGTGCTTTGCCCCGGGGATACCATTGCCTTAAATCAGGCAGATACTACAGGCCGCACCAATTTTGAATGGACGCCCACTACCGGATTGAGCAATCCGGGCGTTCCCTTTCCAAATGCTTGGCCTTCTTCTAGCCAAAACTATATACTCACAGCCCAACGCGGTGCATGTTTAGACACCTTTAGACAGCCCCTGAAGGTCTTGGATCCTACCGCCTTTGCAGGCGCCGATAAGCTCATTTGTTTCGGCGACCAAGTGCCCATCGGTAGCACCGATACCTTGCCGGGTTTTCAATACCAATGGACTCCTTCTTCCGGCTTAAGTTCGGATACCGTTCCAAGGCCTCTAGCAGGGCCAAACAGTCCCACTACCTATGTGCTTCAAACCTTTCTTCCCGGATTCCCCGGGGTGTGTGAACGAATAGACAGCGTGTTTGTCGATGTGCAAACCGACCTTCCTTTGGCTGATTTTGATTGGCAGGAAGGCGGTGGCTGTTTGGGAATGAAGCTAAGCTTAAGTGATTTGTCTTCCAACAGCGATTCGGTGGCATGGTATGTAAATGGCAACCCATTAGCTCCCGGATCCAACCTGGCAGAATTTCCTTACGACAGCGCGGTTACCCTAACACAGGTGGTGTGGAACGGCCCT
>CAZJFM010000031.1:9575-27515 GCA_964545365.1 uncultured Candidatus Competibacteraceae bacterium
CCCTAACACAGGTGGTGTGGAACGGCCCTTGCCGCGACAGCCTCAGCAAGCCATTTGCGGGCGGCGCATTCTCCGATTATTTGAGTTTCGACATGCCCAACGTTTTTACTCCGGTCATTAGCCCCGGAATAAACGATGTGTTCTGCCCCATTGGCTTAGAAAACGAGTATTGCTTTACTCTTTGGATTTACAACCGCTGGGGAACGCGAATTTTCCAAAGCACCGGAAGCAAACCCTGTTGGGACGGTACCATAGGAAACACCACCAATCCTGCTTCCGAAGGGGTCTATTACTGGGTGCTTTTGCTCGACGATAATGTAACCGAACGGCAGGGAATGCTTCATCTGTTCCGAACCTCCCCCTAACTCTGGTACAACCATTGTGCACGTTTAAACGTCTATAAGCTATCATGCATTATTGCTACATACTCTGCGCAGCCTTTGGCCTTCTGTTCGTGGCCTGCACTCCCGACCCCAACATTGAGGATTACAGAATCCCCTACACCGGAGATTTTTACTTTGAGTCTCATACCTGTCCCATAATAGAGGATGCGGGTGATTCCTGTTCCGACACCATTACGTACGAAGGCTCCATCGAAATTTTGGCTTCCAATCGGCTTCAAATTCAATTCCGTGAGGGTGTTTCATCGCCCTACACCCAATGGTCTCCTTTTATGGATAGCTTGGCACGGCTGCGCTTTCCCGAAAATCCGGCTACCGAACAAGACCCAAGCTACCTTATTGAAGGCCGCTTTTTAAGTACCGATAGCCTAAGCCTAAGCGGTCAGCTGCTCAAAGCCATGCCCAATGTTCAGTGGGAAATTCGAGGCCTTAGGTTAAAGGATTAACCGGGGCTTCCCATCTTTTTTGTTTTAGTATTCTTTTCCGGCCAAGCCTACCGTCGTACTCACCAAAAGCGGACTTGCTAGGGCTTTGGGTGCTTGCTGCGCGCCGCATCCTCGCCCAAGCAAGTCCAAGCTTTTGGTATCGTACGGCCGTCCGGCAGCCGGGTGCCTCCTTTTCGGTGTTCTTGTACTCTACCAGGCAAAAATAGGCAGCGGGCTCATGAGTGCCTTCACCTCCCCATGAATTTCGGCCAACACCTTTGGATCCTCGGCATGCCTTAGCGCTCGGTCAATCAGCTCTACTATACCTGCCATGTCTTTGGCTTGCATGCCGCGGGTGGTTATGGCAGCCGTGCCTACCCGTATGCCTGAAGTCACAAATGGCGAACGGTCATCAAAGGGAACCATGTTTTTATTTACCGTTATTCCGGCTTGCCCCAAGGCGTGTTCGGCGGCCTTTCCGGTAATGCCCTTGTTTCTTAAATCAATCAGCATTAAGTGATTGTTTGTTCCTCCCGAAATCAAATGGTAGTCCAAGCCATTAAACGCTTCCGCCATGGCCTGAGCATTTTGCACCACCTGTTTGGTATAGTCGGTAAATTCAGGGGCTAAATCTTCGCCAAAAGCAATGGCCTTGGCGGCAATTACATGCTCCAACGGGCCTCCTTGGGTGCCGGGGAAAACAGCGGCATCCAAAAGTTGACTCATGAGTTTTACCTGTCCTTTGGGTGTGGTAAGTCCCCATGGATTTTCGAAATCTTGGCCCATCATTATTACACCACCACGAGGTCCCCGAAGGGTTTTGTGGGTGGTCGAAGTAACGATATGGCAATGAGGTAGCGGGTCGTTCAACAAACCCGTAGCAATGAGACCGGCAGGGTGTGATATATCGGCCAACAGCAAGGCACCCACCGCATCGGCAACGGCTCTAAGCTTGGCATAATTCCAATCTCTGCTGTAGCTGCTTGCCCCACAAATAATCATGGCTGGCTTTATTTCTTTTGCTTTTTGCTCTACCAAGTCCCAGTCAATGGTTCCGGTTTCCTTTTGAACCCCATAAAAAGAGGCTTCGTACAATTTTCCTGAAAAATTAACCGGTGAGCCGTGGGTAAGGTGTCCTCCATGAGAAAGGTCAAAGCCTAGTATTTTATCTCCCGGTTTTAGACAGGCCAGCATAACGGCTGCATTGGCCTGTGCTCCGCTATGGGGTTGCACATTAGCCCAGGCGGCACCAAACAATTTTTTTACGCGGTTTATGGCCAACTGCTCTACCTCATCCACTACCTCGCAGCCTCCATAATAGCGCTTGCCCGGAAGGCCCTCGGCATATTTGTTGGTCAAACACGAACCCATGGCTGCCATAACCTGCTCGGAAACATAGTTTTCAGAGGCAATAAGTTCAATACCCTCCCGCTGGCGAATGTCCTCGCGGGCAATAAGGTCAAATACTTCCCGGTCTTTTTTCATGAATATGTTTATCGAATTCAATGTTCAAAGATAATGCTTCGCTAGATTCCAAATAAACCTCCGGTATTTTGTCCTTTTACCACTGATCGGTAGGTTTATAAATACCTTCCCGGTTTTTATGGGTATGCATTAGGCGCTTAGCTGCTTAAATATTTTACCAACTTTTGTGGTTCATGCCCACAAAAAGGCTTGCTGAGGCCAAGCCTCTTTCTGAGTCGGATACCCGGGGCCTAATCCCTCCTTAGAAACCCACTTTTCTTGCCCTTTGTTTCAAAGCCATTTGGGCATCTGCAGCTGACCTGCTTTTAGTATCATTGCATAAGCAAAAACAAACATGAACAACAGGATTTGTCAACTTTTTGATATTCAATACCCCATAGTTCAAGCGGGTATGATTTGGTGTTCAGGCTGGGAGTTGGCTTCGGCAGTTTCTGAGGCCGGGGGCTTAGGTATTATAGGTTCCGGATCGATGTACCCGGAGGTCTTGCTTCAGCATGTTCAGCGCTGCAAAAAGGCTACCAACAGACCATTTGCCGTGAATTTGCCGCTCATATATCCCAATATTGAGGAGCACATTCAAACCATTTTGAACGAAAAAGTACCCATAGTATTTAGCTCGGCAGGAAATCCCGCCACTTGGACACCTAAGCTTAAGGAAGCCGGAATTACGGTGGTGCATGTGGTTTCATCGGCCAAATTTGCTTTTAAAGCGCAACAAGCCGGTGCAGACGCTGTGGTAGCCGAAGGTTTTGAAGCCGGTGGGCACAACGGCCGCGAAGAAACCACCACCATGGTTTTGGTTCCTTTGGTAAAACAAGCAGTGGATATTCCTGTGATTGCTGCCGGAGGTATTGGTAACGGCCAATCCATGGCTGCTGCTTTTGCGTTGGGGGCAGAGGCTGTGCAAATGGGCAGCCGCTTTGTAGCTTCGGAAGAATCTTCGGCACATTTGGCTTTTAAAGAGGCCGTTTTGGCGGCAAAAGAAGGCGATACCTTGCTTACCTTAAAAGAACTTACTCCCGTTCGCCTGCTCAAAAATCCTTTTTTTCAGCAAGTGGTCGAAGCCTATCAGGCGGGTGCCAACAAAGAAACTCTGGCCGAACTCCTTGGGCGAGGACGGGCTAAATTGGGCATGTTTCAAGGAGATTTGAACCAGGGCGAGCTGGAAATAGGCCAAGTATCTGCCTTGTTTTCTGAAATTTTGCCCGCCGCAGATATTCTTCGTGAAGTTTGGACCGAGTTTTGCCAAACCCTCGACCATTTTGTACAACTTAGGACTTCCATTTCATGAATACTTCCTTGCATAGATTTACCTTGGCCAATGGACTTACGCTGTTGGTTCAGCAAGACTTCTCAACACCCATGGTTGCTGTTAACCTACTCTATAAGGTTGGCGCAAGGGACGAACAGCCGGAAACAACCGGACTGGCCCACCTTTTTGAGCACTTGATGTTTGAAGGCTCCAAGCACATTCCTTCCTTTGACACCCCTTTGCAGCTGGCCGGTGGCACAAATAATGCCTTTACGAACAACGACATCACCAATTATTACTGCCTTTTGCCGGCCGCAAATCTAGACACGGCCCTTTGGCTCGAAAGCGACCGCATGCTTTCTCTGGACTTTAGTCAGGAAAAGCTCGACATACAAAAGAAAGTGGTGATTGAGGAATTCAACCAGCGCTACCTAAACCAGCCCTACGGAGATATTTGGTTGGAGTCCAGAAAGTTGAGCTATAAAGTGCACCCTTACAGATGGCCAACCATTGGAAGTACTCCGGAGCATGTGGAGAAAACTACCTTGGAGGAGATCAAAGCCTTTTATTTTAGTCATTATGCCCCCAATAATGCCGTATTGTCTTTGGTGGGGCCAGTTGATCCCCAAGCGTGCTTAAAGAAAGTGGAGCATTGGTTTGGTCCTATTCCTATGCGGAACTTGGACAAGCATCCGTACCCAAAAGAACCGCCTCAAAACGCACCTAGATTTTTAGCTTTGGAAGGGGATGTTCCTTTAGATGCGCTATGGATGGGCTGGCATATGCCCGAGCGTACGCATCCGGACTATCATGCATTGGACTTGTTTACTGATTTATGCAGTGCAGGAGACAGCGGTTGGTTTAACCGGGATTTGGTCCGCAAAGACCAGGTGTTTACCGCCGGAGGTTTTTATGTTAGCGGCAGCCATGACCCCGGACAAATGGTGTTCTCCGGAACAGTTCGTCCGGAACAAAGCCTTGCTGAAGCTGAGGAAAAGCTTAAAGCTTGGCTTAAAGCTATTTTGGCAAAACCTATTCCGGCCTCGGAAGTAGAAAAGGCCCTGTGCAGGTTGCAAACGCGCGAAGCCTTTGAGCAAAGTTCTGTGCAACAAAGAGCACTTAAGCTGGCATGGTTTGAATGGATAAGCCGTGCAGAGGACGCATTTACCGAAATTGAACGCTACCGGAACATCGGTGCAGAAAAATTGCAAGAAACGGTAATGCGCTATTTGGTAGACACCAACTGTTCAATCATTCACTACAAAGCCAAGAAAAAATCATGAGTTTGTCCTTGCCCGATAGAAGAAAGGCCCCTGCCCTTCACTTAGCCTCTGAGATTGTATTGCTTCATGGTTCTGAGCATGATTTGCCTCACGGTTCTAAACTATACGCTCTTGCCGGTGGGCAGCAGCCGGCGTGCCGATTAGATGTGGTGTTTTCGGTGGGCCAAGGTTTGGGTGATAAACCCTTGCTAAGTTGGTTGCTGAGCCAATTGCTGGGTGAGGGTACCCGTCAAAAATCGGCCGACGCCTGGCACCTGGCTTTGGAAAGTACCGGTGCGTATATGCACCGTAGCTTTTCCGGAGACTTACTGCAGCTCAGTTTTTATTTTTTGGAAGCCCAATGTTCGGCGGTTTTGCCTTTGATTCGAGAGGCTTTGTTTGAGTCCGATTTCCCTCAACATGAGCTGGACTTATTGGTGCACAACCAAAAGGCAACGCTGGCACAACAAGCCCAAAAAGTAGCTTGGCAAGCCGGTAAAAAAGCCAAATCGCTCTTTTTTGAGGGACATGCGTATGGCTGGCTTTTAACTGAGGAACAACTGGCTCCCGGTTTTAAACGTGCAGCGCTCAAGGATTGGTATCAGCGGGAATTGCTTGCTCTAAGACCTTCCTTTTATTTCAGTGGTGGTTTTTCACCGGATACGCTAAAGTCCCTACATGCCTCCCTGGCTGAATGGCCTCTTGGTCAAAAAGAGGCTAAACCTTTGGTGAGGCCCGGAACCTACAAGCCCGGGCAGCACCATGTGGCTATGGAGAATAAATCGCAAGCAGCCCTTAGGGTTTACAGCCCGGCTCCAGCCCCTTCTGAATCCAACTATGCAGCTGTGCATGCCATGCTGACTTTGTTTGGCGGCTTTTTTGGGAGCAGACTTATGAAGAATATTCGAGAAGAAAAAGGACTTACCTATGGCATAGGCACCGGCTTTGCGCACCGGCGTGTGGCTTCGGCATGGACCCTAGCTACGGAGGTAAACCGCAATACATTAGAAGAAGCCTTGCTTGAGGTTCAAAAAGAAGCCCGAAAAATGATGGAATGGAGCATTTCTGAAGAGGAACTGCAGCTGGTCAAAAACTATATTGCCGGCCAGAGAGCCCGCGCTTTTGACGGGCCATTCTTGCAAATGGACCAATGGATATGGCGCAATACTATGGAATTGGATGCCACATGGATTGTGAAACAACAGGGAGACCTAAAGGAGCTCAGGCCTGAAGACGTGCAAAAGGCTGCCCAAAAATACTTGCCAGAGGACCAGTGGCTGGTGGCTTGGGCGGGTTAATTCCCGAAGACCTTGACACATACCAGCACCAAGGCAATCAAAAACATGAAAATGGAAATTCGATTGATGCCATGCATCATTCGAAGGTTGATGTTGGGCTTATCTTCTGCCGACGATTTGCGGAACAGCGTAAGCGGGTTTAGGTAATGAAGTAGCTTTTGAAGCATGGCATGTTACTTTAGTTAAATATAACAACACCAAGCTGTTTTTCGTTTTGTTTGCTTGAAATTAATTTTTGGCACGGGACTTGCTCTGTACTTAGAAACCAAAATTCAAGATCATGAAACTCCGTGTTACCACCCTTATGTTGGTCTTAGCTTCGGTAGGAGCAGTAGGCCTTAGCTCATGCAAAAGCAAAAAAGCAACCAAAGACCAGGTTGGCACCGAACTTAAAAGTTTGCCATGCCAAGGTCCTAAGTACACCACCGACGATAAGTTTTTCCGCTCTTCACAAATCGGAACTTCCAGTGATATTTCTTTGGCTAAAGAAAAAGCACTAACCTTAGCCAAGCAGCAGTTGGCGGCTACCATTCAAACCAAAATTAAATCGGTGACCGACCGTTACGTAAACGAGCGTGAAATCGGAAGCCAGTCCGATTTTAGCCAAAAGTTTGAGAACCTTACCCGCGAGGTGGTAGATCAAACCTTGATTGATATCCGCACCGTTTGCGAGCAAAGCACCGTGCTTGAGGATGGCCGATTCCGCACCTTTATTGCCTTAGAAATCAATAAAGAAACCCTGAAAAATGGCATCAGCGAGCGTATTTCTCGCCAGGACTTGATTCAGTTGGAATACGACAAGAAAAAGTTCGAAGAGATTTTTGACGCAGAGATGCGTAAAATAGAAGAAGGACAATAATACCCCGCCTATGTTTGCCCGTAGTTCCCTTTTTATTTGGCTTGTCTTGTTTGCCTTAAGTGCCGGCTATGCGTGCAAAAGCCGAACACCTAATGTAGCAGGCGAAAAAGTTACCCGCCTAGACGAGCCCTTTAGTCAACGAAAGTACCGTTCCAACAAGAAGTTCTTTAGGGCGGTAGGCTCAGCCGAAAGCAGCAATTTAAATTTCTCTAAAGAGAATGCGCTGTTTAACGCAAAAAAGGAGCTGGCGTCTAATGTAAATACCATGATGAAAGGGGTTACCGAAAGGTATGCGGGCGAACGCAACATTGGGAATGCCATGGAGTTTAACCAGAAATTTCAGGACATAACCCGCGAGGTCCTAAATACTCGTTTGGCAGGTGTTAAGGTGTTGGGTGAGGAGTCGTTTAAGAAAGAAAACAATAGGTTTTTGACCTATGTAGCGGTGGAGATAGACATGGAGTCCTTTTACTTTGCCCTCACCGAACGTATTGCCAGCCGCAAGGAAATTAGGCAGGATTGGAATGCCGAAAAATTCCGTGAGGTTTACACTACAGAAATGGACCGACTCTACGGCGAAGAGTAAAGGTTTTTCGCCAAAAGCTAATGCGGCGCTGCACCTTGTGCAGCGCCGCTTTTTTTTGCTTAAGTCCGAAGGATACAAGGGGTTAAGACTGGAGGCCACCCGGCCCAAAGGAGGGCCGCCGAAGCCCAAAAGCCGCAACAGCTAAGCGAGGAGGCGGTCCCGATGCTTCGGGAAAGCCACCGCAGCACTGCTGGTGCGTGCTTTTGGGCAAGGTCGACCGGAAACAGGCCGGCATTGGAACATCAAATACTATCGGAGGAGTGGCCCCTGCACTACCAAGCCCAAATTTGTGTGGCGGCGTAGGAAAGCATTAGACTTAGGGCACCCAGGTAAAAGCTGCGGTTGGGCAGACAAAGTTCAAGGTCCGGGAGCTGCACATGAAAGGTGTAGGCCATGAGCAGTATTTTTTCGATGGCAAAGGCTACTACTGTGGCCCAGGCAACGCCAATCATTCCAAAGGATTGGACCCACCAAAGGCTGAGCCCGATGTTGATTAACCATTCTATGACGCCGATAAGGAGCAAGGCCCGGTTTTTGCCATGGGCGAGCAGCAAGGTCTGAGGGAACAGCATCCGTGGTATCACCAGCAATAAATACAGCCGAAAAACTTCTGCAGAGCCTATAAAGTCGCTTCCAAAGATACGTTCGAATAAGCTTGGTGCGGACCACATGAGCAAAATGGAGGGGCCAAAGCTGAGCAGAAGCATGCTTTTTTGGCTTGAATGCCAGTTGTTGTACTGTCCAGATTTTTTGTAATTCAAGGCTTGGGATTCGGAAAACCCGCCGGCGAGCAGTTGGCTTAGGGGAAATTCACGGGCGCCGTACTGAAAAATTAAAAAGGCCAAGGGGCCACCAAACCCAAGGACAATGGTGCCGTCTATGTGCAAGCCATAGCCGCCCATAAAGCTCAAAAAAATCAGAGGCCATGCCAGCGATAGCAGTTTTTTACTTTCTTGGAATTTGAAATTTGAGCGGTGCTTGTTCAAGGCAATGCTTAGTGCCCATAGGCTGCGAAACAGCGTAATTATTGCGAGGTTTTGAAAAATTTGGCTAAGCGATACCGTTGTTTGGAAGGCAAAGGGGAGGAGTGCCGCTAAGGGGTATGCCAGGTGAAGTAGGGTGCTGCGGCGCCAGAGGGCTTGGAAGTTCCTTTGGTGCAACCATAGGTAGTCCAGAAGAAATCCTGTAGTGAGGCCAAAGAACCAAAGCCTAAACCACCATTTTTCTTGGGGGCTTGCAAAGAGGTAGTTTCGGTCAAATTGTTGGGCAATCCAAGGTTCGAGTAATTCCAGACTTAGTAAAGCGAGTAGGGCAAAAGTTGCCAGGCTTGCATAGGTTAAAAGCCCCGGTTTTTTAGGGGCCAGGGTGGATAGTCCGGCGCGGAGCAAGCCGGAAACCCAGGCTTGGCTGAGCAGAGATGCGGTTAGAAGTAGGGCTTCGAAGCGGGCCAGTTCATGGCGGTTGTTTAAAAGTTGGGCCATACCTATGCTCAACAGCAGCAAAGAGGCGTATCTGAGTATTTGCTGCCATTGCCAAGCGTGCTCTTGGCTTAGTTTGGAAAAAAATAATATAAGCCGCTTCAAGTTTGGAATAAACTGTATATTTGCACTCCCTTTGAACAGGTCTTTGAAATGGAGGGCATAGTTCAGTTGGTTAGAACGTCAGATTGTGGTTCTGAAGGTCGTGGGTTCGACTCCCACTGTTCTCCCTTTTTTTCTTGAATGGGTTCCAAAGTGAACCCATTTTTTTTTAGCCGTTCCAACAAGCCGTCTTTTCCTGGTAAGTACTCTGCGCCAACCAAAACCACAAGGTTTTGGCTTTTGCTTTTCTCTAAAATGTTGGGCATCCAATGGTTGAGCTGTTGGGTAACCAAAAGAGGAAACAACGTGGGAAAAGGGTAGTATTGGTTCAGTTCTTGTTCCCAAGTAGCAAGGTCTTTACGGCATTGGTCTTTGAGGCAAACTTGGGCGTAGGCTCTGAGGGAATTCATGCGCTCGGGCATATCTGCCAAATAATGGACTTGTTGCTTGAGGGAAAAGGAGTCGGAGAGAAAGTGGTTTCGGTTTAGGTTAGACATAGGAATGCCTAAGGTAGAGCCCATGGTCATAAAAAGCGATTCAAGGGACTCGCTGTAGCCCGGTATTTGTGCCATAAATGCGGCTTCTTCGAACACATTTCTAAGTAAAATCATGGGATATACCCGATTGTAATCTTTCAAATTTACGTTTAGGCTATCGATACACCAGCGTTCGAATTGTTGGTATTTTTTCTTGGAAATGGCCGATTTGATGGTCCATTGATTCGGCATTTGACTAGCCTCAAAAATGGAGTGCGGAGGAGTTACACTGGCCAGCCTATTTTCGAGCAGCAGGTGGTCTGCTTTTACAATGAGTTTGTGTTCGGATCCTGAAAGTAGGACACAAGACCCGGTGGCTCTGCTAAAGAAGCCCTTTATAAAAATATAGTTTTGTTGGTTTGGGGCAATGGCTTTCCATGCCAATCCGGGAGCGGGCGTTTGGGGCTCCAAAGCAGCCTTTTCTACCTGAGCAGGCTTGGCTTTTGGCGTATTGCCACAACCATTCAAAAGCACAAAAAAGGCGGCAAACCATGCAAGGGATAGACGTATTCTTAAGCCTTTCGTTCCACTAAGGTTATCCATCCTGTAAACAATTTTTTTCCAAACCGGTCCTGTAAATACAGTGGCCCATGGCTTATGTTCAAATGAAAGGGGTGTTTCTTACGGAATAAGTTTTCTAAGATACTTGAAATTCCTTGGGAATAGGTATTCAAAATCAAAAAACCATGAGGTTGCAGGAGATGAAGGGCATTTTCCCACAGTTCGGAAATTTGGCTTTTGAGTTGCCAGCGTTTGCCGCCGGGGGCTCTGCCAAAGGCGGGAGGGTCCATAACCAGCCCCTTGTAAGTGTTGCCTCTTTGGCGTTCTTTTTTCAGGAAGCTAAGGGCATCGTCAACCACCCATCGGATGTCTTGTAGGTTTGATTTTTGCTGGTTCAAGGCGGTCCAATCTATCAATTGCCTTAGGGCATCTACATGAATGACATCGGCTCCTGCTGCTTTGGCAGTAAGGCTGGCAGCACCGGTATAAGCAAACGCGTTAAGAAATTTGGAGCCGGGTTGAGCCTTTAAGTTAGAAAATATGAATTCCCAATTGACTTGTTGCTCAGGAAACAATCCCACATGTTTGAATTGGGTACGTTTTAGGCGCATTTTAAGGCCATTACCGACAGGGAGCGCAATGTCCCACTGTTCAGGCATGGGTTTAAAAAGTTCCCAGGCGCCTTGTTGGTGTCCGGTCTCGGTAAACAAGGCATGGGCTTCTTTTTTCCAGTTTTTTTGAGCTGTGCCTGGCTTTTCGGTCGCTTGTGGGTCCGGGCGAATGAGCCGGTAAGCTCCAAATTGTTCGTACCTGAATTGGTCGCCAAAATCAAGCAGTTGGTAATCAGCCCAGCCGGTGCTGCAAAATTCACGGAAATGCATCAATTTCCAATTTTTTGGACAAACAAGGTAAGTTGTCCTTTGGCGGTTTTGTTGCCTTTGGGGTCGGTGCAAAGGGTTTCCCAAATTTGAACACTTTTGCCAATACGCACGGGCCGGCACATGGCCTCCACCGGGCCTTTGTTTTCCAGAATGCCCCTTAAATGGCTCACATGAAGGTCGAGTCCTAAGGCCAAATGGGTTTTGGGGTTAAGGGTCATGTTGGCGGCTACGCTGCAAATGGTTTCTATAAGTGCGGCCGTGGCTCCGCCATGCAATCTTCTAGCCGGTTGCACGGTTTGCGCATTTACGGGCATTTGGGCTTTGAGGTAATCGTCTCCAATTTCCAAAAATCGGATGTCAAGATGATCCACCAAGCTGTTTTGGCACCAGGTGTCGAGCATTTCGGGACTAAATTCTTTAAACCAAATGGACATATTTTCAGATTATTGGTAATTCCCATATGCGCAGGCTTTGGTCATCTCCTGCGGTAAGCAGGGTTTGGTTGTTGAGCCAGCATAGGTCGTTTACGGAGTGGGTATGGCCATGCTTGTGCTTGGGTCGTCCCAGCCGTCCGAGGAGCTTCCCGGAGTCGGCTTGCCACCATTTGGCCGTTTTATCGCGGCTAGCGGTGGCGAAGCATGTGCCGTTTGGACTTAATTTAATTTGGTAAATGGCGTAATTATGGGCCTCTAAGCCAGGGAATATAAGTCGATTTTTTGCGTTTAGGAAGTACAATCGAGCGTCTTTTCCCCCAAAAATGCGTTGTCCATTCTCTAAGCTTAGGCAACTAAACAAAGGCCATTCGGCTAAGGTGAGTTTTTGGATTTCGTGGTTTGGGTTTTCAGGGTCAAAAATCCAGAGCGTTCCTTCGTCGGCGCAAATATTCCAACGTTTGCTTGTGCTATCCCAGCACATTTGGCGGCATTTATTGGCCGGCAAAGGCCAAGACTTAGACAATATGCCGGTTTGGAGTTCATAATAATCCAACCTGCCGGAGTGTCCCAAAACAGCCAGATGCTTTTGGTCGGGAGCCAAGCTCAGGTGAAAAATCGGGTCGTTTCCTGCTTCAATCCGTTTGTTGATGCGCCCATGGGCTAAGTCCAACCAAAGCAAGCTTCCGTCGGCTTGTCCTACCCAAAGGCTTTGGTGTTTTTGGTCGTAACAAAGAGAATAAACGGTTGCGGTAGTTTGGGCTATGGCTTTTACTTCGGAGGGGCTTGTCCAATGCAGCACTACGCGGTCGCCTCCCGCCGAAAACCACTCTTTTCCATTATGTATGGCACATAAGGCATAGACAGGTTGGCTATGCGCTTTAAGCACAAGGGGTTCGTTGCTGGGGCTCCGTTTATTCATTGAGCTTCCAGGAGAAAAACTTTGGTTACTGCATTGGTTTTACCTTCCAAGCGATCTACCCTAAAAGACTCTTCGGCAGGTTTGAATCCCGGGACTACAGCCTTAAGTACATAGTCTTGATTTCCTTCCACGGTAAGCAAGTAGTTGCCGTTTTCTCCGGTTTCAAAGCGCTCCAGCAATTTGCCATCGGCGCTAAAAAGCTGCAGTTCAATTTCCAAAGGCTCCGCAGTAAGCTTATTCAGCACTTTTCCCTGAATCATGCATACGGTGGGTTTTTGGGCTCCTTCATTTTTGCGGTCGAGCGGAAAGATGTATTCGCGTAAATCTATTTCATAGATATCGTAACTGCCCTCCAGGCTTTCGGGACGCCGGCTACTCAGCCAGGCTTTGTTTCCGTCCGGGCTTACCGAAAAATATACTTCGTCGCCGGAGCTGTTGATGGGATAGCCAAGATTAACGGGAGGGAGCCATTTGCCTCCTTCTTTTCGGGACATAAAGATGTCGTAGCCACCCATAGATTCCGGCCGGTTAGAACTAAAAAAGAGGGTTTTTCCATCGGGGTGAATAAAGACCGAGTTTTCGTCGTACAGGCTGTTGAGCGGTGTCCCGGGGTTTTCTTGCTCACCATAGGCGTACTTACTTTCTTTTTTAAGGATCCAAATGTCTCCTCCTCCCTGGGCGCTGCGTTTTTCTCGTTCGCTTATGATGTACAACTTTTTTCGATCGGCACTCATAGAGGCTCCGGATTCAAAATAGGAGGTGTTTACCTGCCCTTCCATAGGTTTGGGCTTGCGGTATTCTCCGGTGCGCTTGCGGCGTGTGTAGTAGATGTTTCCGCCTTGTTCGCTCTTATACACAAAAAGCAAGTCGCCTTGAGGGTTAATGCCTAAGCTGGCGTCGTGTTCCGGGGTGTTTACCTCGCCCGGCAAAAGGGCCGGTTCCGACCAGGCTTGTTTGCTGCTGTCCCAGGTGGCGATCCAAATGTCTTGAAAATACATATCGAAGGCCTCGTCTTTTCCGCTTCCGGTGTTTTCTTTGCGGCTGGAAGTGAAAAAGAGGGTTTGGCCGTCCAGGCTTAGGCAGGAAGAGCTTTCATTCCCGGGGGTGTTGACTTGGCTAATGGGGCTAAGTGTCACTTGTTCGGGGTTTTGCATATAGGCTTCTCGGTTGGCAATGTAGCTTAAGTAAAGGCTGGCATCGCTTTCTGCCTTTTCTTTTTCATCCAGTCCCTGCAAGGCCAAGCGGAAATGGCTTTGGGAGGAATCGATTTGATAGGTAATAAACAGGGCCTTACCAAGGTACACATGATAGTCGTTAGGCACTTCTTTTCCGGTGAAATCGGCTTGGCTAAAAAAGGCCAGGGCTTCTTGGTATCGGCGGAGGTTAAAGGCTGCTTTTCCTGCCATGAAATTGATTTCCGGCCGGTCTTGAATTTCAAGCAAGAGGGCTTCGTAGCCTTTTTTTGCTTCTAAAAAATAGCCCGATCTAAAGTTTTGGTTGGCATCGGAAAGCTTGAGTCTTTGGGGTACCGAAAGCGCTTCTTGGGCAATTAGCCCATGGGGCTGCAGGCCCAAAAGAACCAAAAGAAATAGAGTAAGTCTATGGACATGCGCTATGGGATTGGCATTCATAGGTAAACGGTTTTATAGGCTTCTAAGGTATTGTGGAGTAGGCCAATGCGTGTCATAGGGCCAACACCTCCGGGTACCGGGCTAATGGCCTTGGTTTTTGGGGCTACTTGTTCAAAATCAACGTCGCCTTTTAGGCGCCATCCGCGGGCAATGCTTTGGTCCTGTACTCTAGTGGTTCCCACATCAATAACTACCGCTCCTTGTTTTACCATATCGGCAGTTACAAAGCCGGGTTTTCCTAAGGCGGCAACCAGGATGTCGGCACGAAGGCAGTGCTCCTTTAGCTGTTTAGATTTAGAGTGCAACACCGTAACGGTTCCGTTTTTGGGGGAGGAAGATAAGAGCACACTCAACGGACGACCAACGATATGGCTGCGGCCGATAATTACAATTTCTGCGCCTTGGGTGGGTATGTTGTAGTGGTCTATCATGGCTACGATGCCCCAAGGCGTAGCAGGCACAAAAGCAGGCTGGCCAAGCATCAAACGCCCCGCATGTAAGGGATGAAATCCATCTACATCTTTTGATGGATCAATGGCTGAAATAATTACTTGTTCATCTATATGGGCCGGCAGGGGGAGTTGTACTATATAGCCATGTACCGAAGCATCTGCATTAAGGTCTGCTATGGTTTGGAGCAAGGACGCCTGGGAAGTGGTTTCGGGAAGTTGAATCAATTTGCTTTGAAAGCCCACCTCTTGGCAGTCTTTCATTTTAAACTGAACATAAGACTGGCTGGCACCATCGGAGCCCACCAATACGGCTGCCAAACAAGGTTTTTGTTCAAAGGCAGTGCACGCGTCTTTGATTTTTTGTTTCCAAAGCGCGGCTAAGGCATTTCCATCGAGGAGCTTGGGAGGATTGCTGCTCATAGTTAAGGCATCTTACCCATGTTGGGAGGCATAGACTTCATCAACCGTCCCATTTGCTGTTTATTGCCCATGAGCTTCATCATTTTTTTCATTTCGCCAAATTGCTTGAGCAATTTGTTGATGTCCTGCACCGATGTTCCACTGCCTCTGGCAATGCGGTCTTTACGTTTGCCGTTGATGATATGCGGTTGGCTGCGTTCCTCAGGAGTCATGCTATGAATAATGGCTTCTACGCTTTTGAAGGCATCGTCGTCTATATCCACATTTTTCATGAGTTTCCCGGCGCCGGGAATCATGCCCATTAAATCTTTGAGGTTGCCCATTTTTTTGAGCTGGTTGATTTGCCCCAAAAAGTCGTTGAAATCGAATTGGTTTTTTTCGATGCGCTTGCGCAGCTTTTCGGACTGCTTTTCGTCGTATTGCTCCTGGGCTTTTTCGACCAAAGAAACAATGTCTCCCATACCCAGAATCCGACTTGCCATACGTTCCGGATAGAACACATCCATGGCGTCGAGTTTTTCGCCGGTACCCACAAACTTCACCGGTTTGTTCACCACCGAGCGTATGGTCAGTGCTGCGCCACCGCGGGTGTCGCCATCGAGTTTGGTGAGAATAACGCCGTTAAAATCGAGCCGGTCGTTAAAGGCCTTGGCTGTGTTCACGGCATCCTGGCCGGTCATGGCATCCACCACAAACAATATTTCATCGGGGTTTACCGCCTTTTTAATGGCAGCAATTTCTTGCATCATGTCCTCGTCCACGGCCAATCGGCCGGCGGTATCGATAATAACCACGGGGTGGCCTTGACTTTTTGCTTCAGCAATGGCGCGTTTGGCAATGGCTACCGGGTCTTTGCTGGATTTGTCGCTAAACACCGGCAAGTCCAATTGCTCTCCCAACACATGCAGCTGATCCACGGCAGCCGGGCGGTATACGTCGGCGGCTACCAATAGGGCTTTTCGGCCTTTTTTTGTTTTGAGGTAGTGCCCGAGTTTTCCGGTAAAGGTGGTTTTTCCGGAACCTTGAAGCCCGGCCATTAAAATAATGGAGGGTTTGTTGTTGAGCTGCAGGTCGGTATGGCTGCCGCCCATAAGCTCGGTGAGCTCGTCTTTTACAATTTTTACCATCAATTGGCCGGGCGACACAGAAGTCAGGACTTCCTGCCCCAAGGCTTTTTCTTTGACGGTATCGGTAAACTCTTTGGCTATTTTATAGTTAACGTCGGCATCGAGAAGGGCACGACGCACATCTTTTAGGGATTCGGCAACGTTGATTTCCGAAATTTTCCCTTGTCCACGCAGGCCCTTTAGGGCCGATTCCAGCTTTTCTGATAAATTTTCAAACATGCGATTTGTCCTAAAATGCAGTACAAAGATAGCAAGACCAAAAGACAGTAGCTGTGCCCAAAGCTGCCGGGTTTCATGGATTGCCTTTGGAAGAGGATTTTCGGCCAGGGGCTGCGGCGGTACCGCGCCCTGCTGCGGGCTAGCTTCGGCCCCGGAGGCCCGGCGACCTTAGGAAGCCCGGCCTCCGGGTTTGCCGAAGCAGCCCGCAGCAGGGGGTAGTAAAGCCAAAGACCCGGCCCCCATCGGGACTCAAAAAAGGACCGATGGGGGGGACGCCAAAAAAAGCTTTCTTATTTTCACCAAAACCTTTTATTGCAATGAACTACCTTTTTACCCTTGGTTTAGCGCTTGGCTGCAGCTTTTCGCTAATGGCGCAGGAAACGGTTAAGCCGCACAAAGACAGTAATATACAGCTAACAAAGCTCGTCGACCTGGAATCCACCGACGTAAAAGACCAAAACCGCTCCGGGACTTGCTGGAGTTTTTCGAGCCTTTCTTTTCTTGAGTCCGAGTTGATTCGCATGGGAAAGGGCCGGCATGATTTGGCCGAAATGTTTGTGGTACATCAGGTATATCTGCTTAAGGCGCAAAAGTTTGTGCGTATGCATGGCAAAAATAATTTTGGGCCCGGTGGCGCATTTCACGACCCCTTGTACATTTTAAAGCATATAGGTTTGGTTCCGCAAGCGGCTTTTCCCGGGCTTAAATACGGAGAAGAGGAGATTTTTCATGGCGAGTTGGACGCCGTTTTGGAAGCCTATGTAAAGGCGGTGGTGAGCAATCCCAACCGCCGGCTCAGTACCGCTTGGTTAAACGGCCTCGAAGGCATCTTAAATGCCTATTTGGGTGAGGCTCCGGAGCAGTTTAGCTACCAGGGAAAAAGCTATACGCCGCGCAGTTTTGCCGACGATATGGGGCTTAAAGCCGAACAGTATGTGGACTTGACCTCTTTTACCCATCATCCTTTTTACGCATCTTTTCCCATTGAAATTCCGGACAATTGGAGCTGGGAGTCGGCCTGGAACCTGCCCATTGATGAGCTAATGCAGGTATTGGATCATGCCTTGGAAAATGGCTTTACGGTCGCATGGGGTGCCGATGTTTCGGACAAAGGATTCATGCACCGCGACGGAATTGCGGTACTGCCGGAGGGCGATTGGGCCACAAAAGACGCCGACGCCCGCAAAGAGGCGGCCAAGGAGCCTTTGCCTCAGCAAAAGGTGAGCCAGGCCATGCGTCAGGAAGCCTTTGACCGCTACGAAACTACGGACGACCACGGCATGCAAATCACCGGAAAGTACAAGGACCAAAACGGCACCATTTACTACAAAGTAAAGAATTCCTGGGGCGACGATTCCAACGATTGCGGCGGCTATTTTTATGCCACGGCAGCCTACCTCCGCCTGCGTACCATCAATTTTTTGGTGCACCGAGACGCGGTTCCTGCGGCCATTTTGTCCAAGCTTAACTTGTAATTGGGGGCGGCCTGTTCCTGCTCTCGGAACTAGTGCCCCCCAAACCAAGCACGCCGGCCCACGGGCTGCGGGGTCCCCCGAAGTATCGGGGGCCTCCTCGCTCCGGGGCCGGCGGCTTGCTTTTGGTGTCAGCTAGTTTCCTCCATCAGGGGCCGGGGATCATCTTCCAAATCATAAATTGGCGTTCACAGTGAAGT
>CAZJFM010000032.1:0-24618 GCA_964545365.1 uncultured Candidatus Competibacteraceae bacterium
GGTATGTTGCCACCGGCTCCGCCTTTGTGGCCTCCACCACCTCCGCCGCCGGCAGAAACTCTAGCGTTGGTGCTGCCCCAGCCGCCGCCGCCGCCGCCGCCGCCGCCGCCGAATCCGCCGCGTCCGCCAGAGCCGCTAACCTGGGCTTGTTGTCCACCATTTCCAAAAGCGGTTCCAAAACCACCGCCACCGCCGCCGGCGGCCCAGTTGCTGCCGCCATTTCCTCCGTTTCCTCCCCCGTTTGAATTTCCGGTAGCACCGTTACTAAATCCGGTGCCGCCTGCCCCGCCGCCTTGGGGACCAACGCCCCCTTGACCACCGGAGCCACAACCTCCGTTGCTGCCGTTTCCTCCGCCGCCATTGCCGCCATTGCCTCCGCCGTTGGAGCCCCCGGCACCACCTCCGCCACCGGCGGATACGATGTGGTTTCCGTTTTGAAGCAATCCGGAGAAACCGCCTCCGCCGCCCGCCGAGCGGTTGTAGCTGGATTGTTGTCCGGCTCCACCCACAATTACTTGATAGGAAGCTCCCGGAGTTACAGAAAGGGTGGCCACCATTCTTCCGCCTGACCCACCTTGAACTGAACTTTCGGATGCGCCGCCGGCTCCTCGCGCATCTACCGTTATTTGGTTTACTCCAGCAGGTACAGTAAAGTTTTGAACACTACCCGTAAAGTTAAAGGTTTGACTTCCACCTTGGCTAGGCTGACCAATTTGAGCCACATAATACGTGGTGGTATTGGTCAGGTTGGGAGTGGTAATGCTGTTGTTGGTAGAGATGGGCGAACCGCCGGTTGCCGAGGTATACCAGGCATAACCATTGGGGGCCCCAGAAGCTGTAAGCGTAACCGACCCTTGTCCACAAACACTAGCGCCTGAAGCCTGCGGAGCTGTTGGAGCTGAACTGGTCGTTATTTGAATGCTTCCGCAAGGGCTAGGCTGATTATTAAATAAATAATTCGCGTAGTATGTGGTGGTTTGCGTGGGATTAACGACAATAGAATTGCCGGTGCCAATGACCTGACTATTGCATTGTGCGGCAAACCACGAAACGGGGCCTTGGGCACCAGTTGCCGTTAAAGTGACCGCCTCCCCCGGACAAACCGTGGCATTTGAGGCTGAAACCGAAGGCGCAGATTGCCCCCAAAGGCTTGAAATATGGACAAATAATACACCTAATACTAGAATTTGGATTGACGTGCGGTTCATAAGCTAGGAATTGTTCAAAATCAGATTTAAATTAATAAACTTTTTTTACATCGTAAAAATAATCTCCTTTAGATTCCACTTAAAGGCAGCATTTATTCCAAAAATCACTTGAAAAACTAGTAGATTTCCTAGGAACAGATAGCTAGAGCGTATTGATGACTTTCTACCCCTGCAGCTGTGTTGAACCAACCGGAACTTAGGGATGCTCAGAGGCTTGGGAAAGCCTTCACTCAGGGAAGAGCCGAAACATAATTTTGAGCCTGTTGATGCATTGCTATACTGGCGACAATCCTGCCCTAACTGTAAGAGACCGTTGACGCGTTGCTATTCTGACGGCGATCCTGCCCTGACAGGAACGTCAGGGTCTGCGTTACGGCCAAATCTCAAGTTCCTCATTTACAAAAAGTAAACTGCGGACTTTCAATTTGACCGTGCCTTAATTCGCCCCTGACGCCTTGGTCAGGGTTATAAACTTGAAAACACAACGCGTCAACGGTCTCTGTAATGTCAGAGCCTGCCTTGCAGTCAAATCTCAAGTTTTCTATCCTGACCGAAGCGTCAGGAAAAAAGTTTGAAAACGCAACGTATCAACAGTCTAATTTTTTAACTAGAACACACGATTCGTTGTATTTTCCAAATAGTAAACAAAACACCAAAGAGATGCCCCCGGACAGAGCGGACGCCAACGGCTTTGGGCCAACATAGGGATGCCGGCTTGGCGGTGTGTAGCTTTGCGGAACGCCCGCCGAGCCCGTCAGCCCTTTTGGGCCATGCCGGGGGCTGGAGGGATGGCCGACATGGAACAAAAAATAAAAGAGAAGGAGGGGCCCAAAAGCAAAAAAGCCCCAAAATGGGGCTTTAAAAGTGAATCCTCTGGGGCTCGAACCCAGGACCCCAACATTAAAAGTGTTGTGCTCTAGCCAACTGAGCTAAGGATTCGTCGTTCAAATGGGAGTGCAAATGTAAAAGCAAATCCGGATTATGCCAAACAAAATAGCAGATAATTAAGAAAAAAAATCGTTGATAAGTCCTGCCTCCTCTAGAATCAAACTGCTTAGAGAGTCCTTATTTTTGTGCACCAAAATCGTTTTTAAAACGTTATATCCCATATGATGCACACGATTACTCGCCTTGGGTTGGCTTTGGCACTGGTATGGCTCACAAGTGAAGAGGCCCTTCCCCAACTATGGAAAGTGAATCCGGAAGCCTGCCCTGAAGCATGCGCCAAGGATGCTGAAAAATGGCTGAAAAAGGTAGAAAAATCGGAGATATCGGGCGAACAACGCATGTTTTTACGTAAGGCTGTAGAAAGCGACCCCTCCTGCGTAGAAGCCCAGTTTTTGCTTGCAAAGAAAACATGGCTGGCGGAGCGGTTTGACGAAAGCTTGCAAGCTTTTGAAGCAGTGGCCCAGTTGTGTCCCGAATACAGCCCCTATACTTATTTTTATATGGGCAAAATCAAATATAAGCTAGGTCTGGTTCCTGAAGCTGTAGCTGCTTGGGAAAAGTTTTTGACCTTTGATGATGTTTCGGATGCCAGCTACGAAGAAGTTAAGCGATACTTACCCTTGTGGAAAAAAGAAAGCGATTTAAAGAAACATCCGGTGCCCTTTGCCCCCAAGGCCGTAGCAGATATTTGCACCGAAAAGGACGAGTACTCGGCCTCGTTAGCACCCGACAATAAATACATTTACTTTACTCGAAAAGAACTTCGCAAACCCAGGGGAGGAATTGCAGGTAGCTCAGCAGAACCCATAGGCGTAGAGATTTTTTACCGAAGCAAAAGAAAAGCAAATGGCGATTGGGAATTAGGCGAGGAAATGCCTCGGCCTTTTAATATGGAACACACCAACGGGGCGGCATCGGTTACTGCCGATAATAAAATCATGTATTTTGTGGTATGCACCAACAATGCCGCCGAAGCCTGCGACATTTGGACCAGCTATTGGGACAAATACAGGTGGGCGCCACTGCGGAATTTGGGTGGGGTAGTTAATTCCAGCACCTGGGACTCACAACCTACCGTAAGCTATGATGGAAATACCATGATTTTTGCCTCGGCCAGAGGAGGAGGATTGGGAGGCACCGATTTATATATATCGACCCGCGATGAGCTGGGCCGTTGGGGCAAACCCGAAAACCTGGGCCCGGTTATCAATTCGGAGCAAAACGAACTTACCCCGTTTTTGCACAGCGACAGTCAAACCTTATATTTCTCGTCTAAAGGCCATAAAGGATTGGGAGGCTACGATATTTTTTACACCAAAAGAAACAGCGATGGCAGCTGGCAAGAACCAACAAATATTGGTTACCCAATAAATACCGAAGGCGATGAGGTGAGCTTCTTTGTATCCCTGGATGGCGAAACAGGGTTCTTTTCGACCAATCAACTAAGCCTTCCCAATGGAACACGCCTGGGGAAAGGCGGTTTGGATTTGTTTTCTTTTGCATTGCACCCGGCTGCGCGTCCTGAAAAAGTGATGCTGATTAAAGGCGCTTTGGAAGACCCCGAGGGCAATGCCCTAGGGGGAATCATTGAAGTGAAAAACGAAACTACTCAAGAAATAACCAGGCTTCAGGCCGACTCCACCGACGGAAGTTTTGTGGCAATTGTTGCAGCCAACTCCGAACATAGAGTTACCGTTCAATCCGAAGGCCTTGCCTATGCTTCTACCACCATAAAACCAAAGGAAAAAACTGCAGAAACCCAGGTTAAACTTAGCTCCGGGCCCATAAAGGAAGGAGCCGCATATCGTTTGCAAGACATTGTTTTTGCCACCAATTCATCAGAATTGAACCAGGCCGCCATAAAAAACATTCAAGGATTTGGCGAATGGCTGGCCAAAAAACCTAAGCTAAGGGTGGGCATTCACGGACATACCGACAATGTTGGCCAGGCAGCTCAAAACCAGGAGCTGTCGCAAGCCAGAGCCGATGCGGTGAAGGCCTATTTATTGTCTATGGGCATTGATGAACAACGCCTGGAAAGCAAAGGATTTGGCCAAAGTCAACCGGTGGCCGATAATGCAACCGAAGCAGGTCGCGCCAAAAACAGACGCACTGAGTTTGTAATACTTGCAGACTAAAGCCTTCAGCCGTGCTTTAAGCGAAGGATTCCACAATGCTTTACTTACTGTAAATCAGCTAAAATTTTAGCCCCTGTTTGTAAAAATGTGCAGACAGGCAAAATCAGGCTGACTATATTTGCACGGTAAGGTTGTGGGTTGTATTGCTTTGATCTATGTTAACCCTTGTCAATAGGAAAGTATAGTTGCTATGCTTAGAAAATTGGGATTGGTGTTTCATTAAGTAATTCAATGCCACCTGCAGCGTCCTATTGGTTTCAAAACGTTGTACCATGCACCAGCGAATGCTCATTTTAGATTTCGGGTCGCAATACACCCAGCTCATTGCAAGAAGACTGCGTGAGCATCAGGTATATTGCGAAATCCTTCCCTTTTCTACCCCTTGGGAAAAAGTCCAAGAGCATTTGCCGTACATTAAAGGACTTATTTTTTCAGGTAGCCCGGCTAGTGTCCGCCAAGAAAATGCGCCTAAGCCAGAAGAAGCCTGGCTAACCACCGGACTTCCTATATTAGGAATTTGCTATGGCGCTCAATGGATGGCACAACATTGTGGTGGACAAGTGCAGGCGTCTAAACACAGGGAATACGGCCGATCCAAAGTGTGGGTTGAACAAGCCAATCCGCTGTTTAATGGACTTGAAAATCCGGGGCAAGTATGGATGTCTCACGCCGATTCCATCGTTGATCCGGGAACCGAAATAGAGGTCATAGCCCGAACCGAAGACATTCCCGTTGCGGCTTATGTCCACATAAAAAACCCTTGGTATGGCTTGCAGTTTCACCCAGAAGTGTACCATTCAACCCAAGGTAGCCTATTACTCAAGAACTTTTTGTTTGATGTGTGCGGCTGCACCGGCGATTGGACTCCTGGAGCTTTTATTGAGGAAACCATTGCTGCCATAAAAGCAAAAGTAGGCGATGCCGAAGTTGCGATGGCCCTTTCTGGTGGAGTTGACTCTACCGTGGCAGCCACCTTAATTCACCGAGCCATAGGCGCTAAACTGCATTGCTTTTTTGTAGACCACGGCTTGCTCCGGCTCAACGAAGGCGACCAAGTAATGGAAGCCTACAGCGAGCTCCAACTTCCCGTTAAGCGCATTGATGCCAAAGAAATGTTCCTAAAGGAATTGAAAGGAGTTAGCGACCCCGAAAAGAAACGCAAAATCATCGGAAGGCTGTTTATTGAACTCTTCGAAAAAGAATCCTCGAAATTAGCAGGCATTTCTTTTCTAGGCCAAGGCACCATTTATCCGGATGTGATTGAGTCGGTCTCCGTTAATGGCCCTTCGGTTACCATAAAAAGCCACCATAATGTGGGAGGCCTACCGGAGCAAATGAAGTTAAAGGTATTGGAACCTTTGAGAAGTTTATTTAAAGATGAAGTACGAAGAATGGGCCAAAGTTTAGGCATTCCTGCGCCCTTTTTGCAACGGCACCCTTTTCCCGGTCCGGGACTTGCCATCCGCATGCTGGGCGCCATCGACGAAAAAAACTTAGAAGCGCTAAAACAAGTAGACCATATATTTATTGAAGGACTCAAATCTTCCGGCTTATACGACCAAATCTGGCAGGCAGGGGCCATTTTTTTGCCGGTAAAATCGGTGGGAGTAATGGGCGACGAACGCAGCTACGAGCATGCGGTGGCCCTTAGAGCGGTAAGCAGCACAGACGGCATGACGGCAGATTGGGTCGATTTGCCTTATGAATTTTTGCGGGACATTTCCAACCGCATCATCAATCAAGTTCCCGGAGTAAACCGCGTAGTATACGACATTAGTTCCAAACCGCCCGCCACTATTGAATGGGAATGATTTTTGCAAGCAAATGATTATGAAAAAAGCCTTTGGACTCATATTGTGTTTAATCTTGGTGGTTGCCGCTCAGGGGCAACAGACACACCAAGTGCAATCCGGAGATACATGGTACGGCATTTCGAAGACCTATAGAACCAGTGTAGATACGCTCCTTAAAATGAATCCCGAAGCGGTAGGAGGCTTGCAACCCGGTATGATGCTCCGCATCCCTTCCATTGATTCCGCTTCCCCTCCAAAGCAAGCTGCTTCTACGGGGTTCATTTCCCATTTGGTTAAAGAAGGAGAGACCCTCTATGGACTTTCCCGGCACTATGAAGTCAGCATCGACAGCATGCTCGCCTGGAACCCATCTTTAAGACAAGGACTCAAGGCCGGGCAATCCTTGCTGATTCGATCACCAAAGCATCAAAACAGCGAAAATCAAGTAGCCAAAGCTTTCTTGACTACGGAGGTACAAAAAGATACGACCGGGCGGGCGCAATTGGCGCTGCCTAAGGATGTCCCTTGCGAAATCATTAACCAAAGAACCCGAGCGCTTCGGATTTGCCTTATGCTTCCTTTTGGGGGCGGCGCTGAGCCAGGAGCTTCTTTGGCCGCATCTTTTTACCATGGCTTTAAAGTAGGCCTAGACAGCTTAAGTCCTGTGGCTGGAGACGTGCAATTGAGTATTTTTGACACCCAAAGTCCTTCTTGGGAATCGAGGCTAAATACAGGAAATTGGATAATAAACAAGGACACCCCGGATGTAGTGGTTGGCCCTCTTTTCACGGACAAATTCCTTTCGGCGGCACAAGCACTCAGAGAAACAGGCCGCCCACTTATTTCGCCCTTCAGTCAAAGTCAGGACATAGCTAAGGCACCCGGCAGCACCGTTCAGCTCACCCCCACCGAAGACAGTCATTGGCGCGAACTATTTGGATACTTTAAGACCTGGTACCCCAATGCAAGAATAGTGCTGGTTCAAAACCCAAACAAAGGCGATAGCATAAGCCACAACAAAATTAAACGTATCCTATTTGAAACCTTAGGCAGCGACAGCACTCGGGTTCAACAACCCGGCTTTAGACCCGCTTCGGTATATACAGCATTGCAGTCCGATCAAAAATCGATTGTTATTCTGACCCGCTCAGGAGAGTTAGACGTCAAAAACTTTTTGACCGGTTTCAACCGATTGCTTAAAGAAAAAGACGAGCTCTTATTGGTAGGACGTCAAGCCTGGATAAACTTTCAAATTTTGGAAGTGGGCTACTACGGCCGCATGAATTTGCATTTGCCCGCCCCCTATCAGCACGCCTGGCAAGACAGCCTAACCAAAGCCTTTAGGAATCGCTACCGCTTAGAGTACGAGTTGGAGCCCGATTACTTTGCTGTACAAGGTTTTGAGTTGGCAAAAATGCTGATGCACCAATGGAACAGCTATGGCCGTCTAAACTTTCACTGCCCCCTAAAAGAGATGGAACCGGCGGCTTTTGAACTTACCGAATTTGAACCCGGCAAATACCGCAACATCTTGCATCGATTTATGGTTTTTGACCAGAGCAGTTACCGCATACAAAGCCTGTACTCCGAAAAGTAGCAACAAGGGAAAACATAAATTGCTTTTGGGGCGCCCCAAGGGTCGGGTGCTCCCCTTTAGCGGGGCATTTGTGTGGCTGCCAAACCAAGGCCGCAAACGAGCTTCCTGTGGTCGCTGTTTCCGTCCCGGATTGGCAAAGCCACACATGCGCCCCGGCTACCGGCTCGCCCCCTGCGCCTAAGAGATTTCAAAATTGAGCTAAGTTTTACATAAAAAAAACAAAGCCTTGTTTTCTTACACGATTTTTTTAGGTAAGAAAAGGCAATTGCCTTATATTTGGGAGATATACTTTAAAAAAATGAGAAACACTTTTACGCGTTTTCTTTCAATCCTGTTCTTTTTCATTGGCAGTCAGCCTTTTGCACAAAACATATGCAACATTAGCGTGACTGCCAACAACAATCCTGTGTGCAACGGTTCAGACGTCATTCTTACGGCGAATGGCTTTTTGCAATCCGGAGGAGCCTATAATTTTAACTTTAACAGTGGTGGACTTCCTGCGGGTTGGACTACCACGGGAAGCACATTTTTTAGTTCTCCCTGTGGCCCAAGCCCAAATGGAACTCCCTATTATTGGGCTGCAAGTGCCGGTAATACTACCCCTCAAATTACGACTTCGGCACTAAATACGACCGGAGGCGGAACCATTGACTTTAGTTTCATTTATTCCGTTCAAGGAGGAGGTCAACCTTGTGAGGGTCCCGACCAAGCCAACGAGGGCGTCTCTCTACAATATTCTATAAACAATGGGGTTTCTTGGGTTGACATTACTTATTTTTCGCCCGGAGGATTTCAGTTGCCTGCCAATCCAGGCACCTTTGGGAATGTAGCCATGGGTCCTACTCCCTACACCGTTTGGAATACGGTATCTATCCCCATTCCTCCTGCTGCCCAAACACCCGCTACCATGTTTCGTTGGATTCAATTCAACTCTTCCGGAACTTGCTGCGACAACTGGGGTTTGGAAGATATTCAAATCAATTCGGGTTCCTCTGCCTCTTTTCAATGGTCCACCGGCCTTTCCGGCGCCAATGCCAATACCGATACTCTTTTTAACATTACTCAGGATTCTTGCGTAATTGTTACCATTGCCGACACTTCGGGCTTTTCTTGTTCTGATACCGTTTGCATCCAGGTAATTGATTTATCCGGAGCGGTAAGTCAAGTGCCGGGGTGTTCGGGATTGATTAATTTCAGCGACACGTCTTCTTACGCTCTAAACAACCAAATTGCCGCTTGGAACTGGGATTTTGGGGATGGCAACAGCTCCACTCAACAAAACCCATCGCACACCTATCAAAACTATGGCAATTACACAGGAACACTTGTTATTACTGCAAATTCAGGCTGTCAAGACTCCATATCTTTCCCTGTTACGGTAGTAGACGCCGACCCTTTGGCAGGATTTCTTTTGCCAACAGATTGCGGACTTACGGCCACTTTTACAGACACTTCCACTACGCCTAGCGGTCCGGGACAAATAACCGGATGGAGTTGGGATTTTGGGGATGGAGGCACTTCCAATCAACAAAATCCTACCCATACCTACGCACAACCCGGACAGTGGAACGTAACCTTAACGGTGACGGCTGCCAACGGCTGCACAAGCACTGCTACCCAACCCTACACGAATTGGGCATTCCCTGCAGCACAGTTTTCCGCACCTTCCGTTTGTGATTTACAAACCATGACATTTACCGACCAAAGTACGGTCCAATTCAGCAACATAGTAGATTGGCAGTGGGATTTTGGTGACAATGGTGCCACCGACCAAGGCAGCGCTACCACCAACTATCTGTTCAGCAGTTACGGAAGCTACAGCGTGCAACTTATTGTAACCTCCGCCGAAGGTTGCAGCGACACCGTTAGTCAGTCTATTGACATTTACCCCTTACCGATTCCCGATTTTATGTTTACTGAGGTATGTGAGGGCTACACCACACAATTGACCAATCAGTCGACCATACCTAATGGTTCCATACCCAACTACACCTGGAATCTTGGGGCAGGTCAAGGCAGCGCAAACACCACCAATACCACTGTTAATTATCCCGGCGATGGAGTATATCCTGTAACCCTAATTGCTTCCAGCAATCACGGATGCGTCGACTCCATTACCAAAAGTTTGTCGGTTTGGCCGAATCCTGAAATTGATTGGGATGCTGATCCAGTTGATGGTTGTTATCCTGTAGCTCCCTTATTTAACAACCTAACCACCATAAACACGGGTCAAGTTGTGGATTGGATGTGGACTTTCGGTGATGGCTTTACTTCCACCCAACAAAGTCCTACCCATAGTTATCCAAATGCACCGGGGACGTATGATGTTACTTTGTATGCCCGCTCCAATCAAGGATGCGACACAAGCATTACAAAAACTGCTTACATAACGGTTCGTCCTCAACCTACTGCAATATTTGAGTACAGTCCTGAAATTCCCACCACCAATAACCCTTTGGTACAATTTGGCAACCTTTCAGAGATGGGAGAATCGAGCCAATGGGATTTTGGTAATGGAGAAACAAGCACAGAAAATAATCCTACGGTTTTGTATCCGGCAGATACGGCAACGTATTGGGTTACCTTAATATCATTCAACCAATATGGTTGCGCAGACACAACCACCCGTCCTGTTACAATATTGCCGGAATACAGTTTGTACATTCCCAATGCCTTTACTCCCGATGGTGATGGTCTAAACGATGTCTTTTTGGTGCGTGGTGCAGCGGTTGTAGAAATCGAACTGGATATTTTTAACCGCTGGGGCGAGCTTTTACACAGCCAACGCAATTTAGAGCCCATGAAAAAGGGTTGGGATGGAACACGCGATGGCGAACTTCTCAAAAAAGACACCTACACCTATCGTATTAGGGCGAGAGATATTTTTGGGCAGTGGTATGAATACCATGGAAGATTGCATTTGATTCGTTAAACCATAAAAGAGGCTTCGGCCTCTTTTTTTTGAGGTATTTGTAAGATCTCAGAATAGGCACCCATGGAATGGAGTGAGACCTTAGGAGACTGTTGATGCGAGTCTATTCTTGCGGCAAACCTGTTCTGACGCTTAGGTCTGGATTATGAACCCTGACGCTGCGCCCTGACGCTTAGAGTCAGCATCTTCGAGTCAGGATTATAAACCCTGACAGAAAAAACTCCACCCAAACAAAAACAACCGTTGGAAGATGCGCCCCGGGCCGCAGCGATACCCCGCAAAGAGCAAGCCCTATGCCTAAGAAGCCCTTTAGTAGCGGAGCGCAGCAAGCTCCCTAAAGGGCTCTTAGGCAAGGGCTTGAACTGCGGAGTAAAGCTAAAGACCGGAAAAGGCGCCCTAAGCAAAGCAGCTTTCAACCTGTCTTAAGTACAAATAAACACGGGAGTGCTAAAGCAAGAAAAATGAAAGAGACCGTTGGAGCCTTGCTATGCTGGCGCCGCTCATGCCCAAAGGGCAGTGTCAACGCTTTCAATAAGGGCGAGTATTCATAAATGCTTGCGCGAAAAATGGCGTTTAAAAACAAAGTTTAGACAACAATTAGGCCAATAAAATATCAGACGAAGGGGGCCCGGGAATTTCAAACTGAATGTCAATGACTTATTTTAAGGTCAAAAAAGCATGCCGAAGTTTATTCGGCACAATACATTTGAAACGATTTGCAGCACAAAAAATAGTTTAGTATGTTTACATGTAAGAAATAAGTGTTTATTTATAAACGCACGCACCATGGGGAAAAAATTACCGTTCTTTATCCACATCCTATTATTTATTGGTGGGTTTTTGTTGTTTTCTGTGTCGCATGGCCAGGTCATTAACTTTAGTTGTCCGAATGCTGATTTTTCCATGGGCAACTTCACCAATTGGACTGGTGCTACCGGTCAAATCATTCCCGGAACAGGTCCCATTCAGATAACGGTAAACAATGTTATCGTTCCAGGGCGTCATACCATTATGAACCCCAACATAGACCCTTTGGTACCCGCCTTGGCCACTGTTCCCGGTGGCTACATGCATTCTGCCAGAGTTGGAAACAGTGGAGTCGGATACCAAGCCGAACGACTGTCTTACACCTTTCAGGTTACCGGCCAAAACACCTTGTTTGAGTACCAATGGGCCGCTGTTCTGCAAGATCCTGGACATCCCCAAAACGTACAGCCCCGTATTCAAATTCAAGTGCGGAACCAAAATGGCCTTATTGTTCCTTGTACTTTTGTTAATATTTCTGCACAGCCCGGCGTTCCCGGCTGGAACAACCTGGGAAGTATTCGCTGGAAAGACTGGACCCTATCCGGTATTGACTTAACGCAGTTGGTGGGCCAAAATGTAACCATAGAGATTACCACTTCGGACTGCGGCTATGGAGGCCATTTTGGCTACGGTTATATTGTGGCACGTTGCCGGCCCTTGCAAATTGATGTGGCCTACTGCCAGGGGGATACCTTAGCTACATTGACTGCCCCGGCAGGATTTCAGAATTATTTATGGAGCAACGGCGCCACGACCCCTTCCGTTACGGTACTTAACCCGCATATTAACCCCATCCCATGGTCGGTTACCATTACCTCTGAGACCGGCTGTACGGCCATGTTAACGACCAATGTGTTGCCCTTAATTCCTGTTGCGCATTTTAATACGTCCAACCTTTGCAACGGAACCGTACAGTTTACAGACTCCACCATTATTCCCAACTCATGGCCAAGTCAATGGTTCTGGGATTTTGGGGATGGCAATACGTCTACCTCACAAAATCCGGTGCATCAATACCAACAACCGGGCACTTATAACGTTACGTTAATTGCCCAAGCTCCTGCAGGTTGTGCTGATACGGTTGTTATTCCGGTAACTCCTCCGCCCGTTATACAGACCTCATTTTCTGTAGACACCTTATGCGGGTTATCTAAACAGTTTACAGACGCATCCACGGTTGGGTCACCCAATACCATTAGCTCTTGGTCTTGGGATTTTGGGGATGGCAATACCAGCAATCAACAAAACCCAAGTCATACCTATGCCAATCCGGGGAATTACAACGTTTCCTTAGTAGTTACAGACAACGCCAACTGCACCGACACCTTAGTTCAGCAGATTGCTATAAATGCTTTTCCTTCCGCTGCCTTTTCATTCCAAGGGGTTTGTAATGGGAATCAGTTGCCTTTTTTTAACACAAGTACTCTAGCAGGCGGTGGTCAAATGACCTATCAGTGGGACTTTGGAGATGGCAACAGTTCTACCTTGCCCAGTCCGGCGCACAATTACCAACAAGCAGGCACCTATAACGTAACGCTCATTGCCACAGGAGCAGGGAATTGCAGCGATACCTTAATCCAGCAAGTCAGCGTGCATCCAATTCCGGTTGCTTCGTTCACCCTTCCTCCCCCCTGCGGACTTACCGGGCAAATTACCAATACCTCTACCATTGCCTCCCCGGGTACCATTACCTCCAACCAATGGAATTTAGGCAATGGACAAACCTCCGGGCAGCAAAACCCTAACTTTACTTTTGCAGCTCCCGGAACCTATCCCATTACCCTCACCACCACTTCATCCAACGGTTGCGTCGATACCGAAACTCAAAACTTTACGGTATACGCTATTCCAAATGCTCAGTATTCCGCCCCCCAAACCTGCCATGGCAATGCCGTGCCCTTTACCAATACCTCTACCGTTCAAGGCGGAGGAAACCTTTCCTACAACTGGGATTACGGCAATGGACAAAGCTCCAACCAACAAAGCCCCAATTACAATTACCCCCAACACGGCACCTACAATACCTCGCTCGTGGTCACCGGACCCGGTGGATGTACCGATACCGCTACCCAAGTGGTGGTGGTACCTCCTACTCCCTCCGCTTCGTTTACCATGCCCGATTCCTGCGGACTCAGCGACAGTTTCCTGAGCACCAGCAACGTGGCACAACCCGGCAACATAAATACCTACCACTGGGATTTAGGCAACGGTCAAATACTAAATACCCAAAATGCAGCGTTTAATTACCAAAGCCCAGGTACTTATGCCATTACCCATGCCGTAACCACCGCCGACGGATGTACCGATACCGCAACGCAGAACTTTACCGTATATGCCATTCCGCAGGCTGCTTTCTCCGGACCGCAAACCTGCCATGGAAATGCCGTACCTTTCCAAGACCTTTCTACCATTCAAAACTCACAAATCACCCAGTGGGATTGGAGCTATGGCAACGGACAAAACGGCAATACACAAAACCCCGCTTACAGCTATCCACAACATGGACAATACAGCGTTACCCTCGTGGTAACTGGTGTGGGTGGTTGTACCGATACCGCTACCAATCCTATCAACATACCTCCTACTCCCGTTGCCGGATTCACTCTGCCCGATTCTTGCGGTTTAACCAATGCATTCTCTAATCTTTCTACCATTGCCCAACCGGGAACCATTACTTCAAACCAATGGAACTTTGGCAATGGACAAAGCTCTAACCAACAGAATCCTACACACCAATACACCAATCCCGGATCCTACAATATTTCTCTTATTGTGGTTTCTAATGAAGGGTGCAGCGATACCCTCGTACAGCCTTTTACCACTTGGTCTATACCACAAGCCGCATTTAGCGTACCACAAACCTGCGACGAAACTCCGGCGCCTTTCGCTGACCAGTCTACCATACCTAATTCAACCATTGCTAACTGGCAATGGGACTTTGGTGATGGAAACAGCTCCAATCAGCAAAACCCTTCTCACTTGTATGGTACCCATGGACAGTACAATATTACGCTGGTGGTTACCGGACAAGGCGGATGCACCGATACCGTTACCAACCCCTTGTTGATTACCCCTAAGCCCGTTACCAATTTTGCTTTGCCGCCCTCTTGCGGTATGATTGCTCCGTTCATCAATCAATCCTCCATTCCGACTCCAGGATCTATTGCCAACTGGGATTGGGATTTTGGGGACGGAAACAGCTCATCGGCCGCTTCGCCCACACATACCTATGCCGACAATGGTACCTATAACGTTACCCTTATCGCTACTTCAAACGAGGGATGTACCGATACCATATCTATTCCATACACCAATTACCATTGGCCTGTAGCTGCGTTTACAGCACCTAATACTTGCCATACAGCACCCTCTCCTTTTACCGACAACTCAACGGTGCAAAACGATCAAATCACCCAATGGCAGTGGACTACAGGTGATGGCGGAAGCTATTCCAACGCTACATTCAACCATACCTATGGCGCTCCCGGATCATTCCCCATTACTTTGATTGTTACCTCTTCCAATGGCTGTGCCGATACCGTAACCGGAAACACGACCGTTTGGCCTTTGCCCGAGCCTGACTTTTCTGCGCAAAGTGTTTGCTCCAGAGAACCGGTGATTTTCAACAACAGCTCTTCCATTGCTGGAGGGTCCATTACCGGATATACTTGGGACTTTGGCTCCGACAGCGTGCCTACTTCTTTCACTGTGGATCCGGTGGTACAATACGCTGCCGACGGAACCTATCAAGTTACCTTAATGGCTTCTTCAAACCATGGGTGTATAGACTCCATTACCAAACCCGTTTCCATTTACCCAAGACCGCGCATCAGCTTTACTGCAGACCCTGTAGAAGGATGTGCTCCCCTGCGCGTTTTCTTTGAAAACCAAACCACCATTCCCGGGGACAATACCGTAACAGGAATCACTTGGGATTTGGGCAATGGAAATACATCCAATCAGGATGACCCCAATCAATGGTACATGAATCCTGGGTTCTATACTGTAAGCATGTACGCCATTTCAGACAAAGGCTGCGACACCTCGGTTACGGTAAACGATATGATTGAAGTGCACGCTCTTCCCGACGCACAATTCAAGTTTACCCCGGAAGAACCTACCATTGTCGAAAGAAACATTGAGTTCTTTAATCAAAGCCTTGGCGGGCCAAGCCAATTTTACTGGGACATGGGAGATGGAACCACCTATAATTCCATGAACGTATCACATGTATACCCTGCCGATACGGGTACTTATTACATTTATTTATGGGTAGCGAATGAGCATGGATGTTCAGATTCTATAACCCACCCTTTAAGCATCAATCCGGATTTCACTGTATATATTCCAAATGCTTTCTCGCCCAATGATGACGGCATTAACGACTTATTTAAAATAGAGGGCCGTGGAATGGCAGAGGCTGAAATGTGGATTTTTAATCGTTGGGGTCAAGAGTTGGTTTACCAAAAAAACCTGGAGCCCTTAGCTAAAGGTTGGGATGGGTCTTATTCCAACGAATTGGTAAAACAGGGAGTATATGTATACCGCATAAAGGTGAGGGACTTTTATGGCGAATGGTACGAGTATAGAGGAAAAGTAAACCTCATACGCTAAGTCCATTTGAAGGGGGCTTGTTCAATTCCTCTTCCAAGGTTGAATATATATAGCATTGTGAGCGAAGGGAAGATACGCTAAGCTTGTATACTCCTTCCTGCGCGATTCCCGTATATCCTAAAGAAAAACCACAACAAGAGCATTGACATGCCAAGTTTTCAAGACGCAGGTCCTGACTCAAAGGAGACCTTTGCCCCATTGCGATTCTGGCGGTGCGCTTATCTTGACGCGGCAGTTAGGATTTTAAGCCCAGACAGGAACAAAAGTGCAAGAATGCCTCTATAACCGGCTATTTTCGACTCTTTGGAACCAACCGACTGGATTTTCCCCAAAACACCTTTCTATGAATTAATTATTAAACCAATGGCGAAGTTTCTATTAAAATCAAACAATATTAAAATCACATTTACAGATAGTTAAACAAAATTCTTGACCTCAAAAAGGATCCTAAAATCAAAGTGCATGGGAAGAAGGATTTAGGTATTTATGAGATAATTTACTATTTTTACAAGGATTTGTACCAAACAAATAGTCACGGCAATTTAAGACTATGAGAAAATTTTTACCACGTATTGTTCTTTTAAGCCTTTTGTTGGTGAATGGGCTGAATCCGTCGGCAAGAGCGCAAGGAAACTTCGGATGTCCAAATGCCGACTTTTCTTTCGGCAACTTTCAAAACTGGACAGGAGGAACCGGCATTTGCTGCCCTACCATTAGCATTAACGTACCAAACGTCATTGTAAATGGGAGACACACCATTATGACGCCGGGTACGGATAATATTGTGCCCATGCTCCAACGCGTGCCTCCCGGATACAACCAGTCGGCTCGTTTGGGAAACAGCTCCGGAGGACGTCAAGCTGAGCGCCTTGCCTATTCTTTTGTGGTAAACAATCAAAATACGCTTTTCACCTATGAATATGCCGTTGTGTTGCAATATCCGGCCAGCCACCCTGTGCCTGATCAACCCAAATTCCAAATTCAGGTAAGAAACCAAAATGGACAAATTGTTCCTTGTACATTTTTGAATGTTTGGGCAAATCCAAACCTTCCGGGCTGGGGAAGCTATGCAGGATATGTTTGGAAAAACTGGACAAAATCCGGTATTGACCTTACTCAGCTCTCAGGTCAAACCGTTACTATTGAAGCCCAATCGGGAGATTGTGGTTGGGGCGGACACTCCGGTCACGGGTATCTTGTAGCCGAATGTCGGCCTTTGCAAATTGATATTGCCTACTGCCAGGGCGATTCATTGGCAACACTCACAGCTCCTGCAGGATTTGCATCCTACATGTGGAGTAATGGAGCCACAACACCCTCTGTCACTATCCAAGATCCACACCTCAATGTCATCCCATGGTCTGTTACCCTTACCTCTCAAACCGGCTGTAACGCGACCCTTTCTACCAATATTCAGCCGATTATACCCGTAGCTCATTTTACCACATCCAACCTTTGCAACGGAACCATTCAGTTTACTGACTCCACGATTATCCCCAACTCTTGGCCATCCAACTGGTCTTGGGACTTTGGCGATGGAAACTCAGGTTCCGGACAAAGCCCCATTCATCAATACCAGCAACCGGGTACCTACAACGTAACGCTAATTGCTGAAGCTCCTGCGGGTTGTGCCGATACGGTTACCTTGCCTGTTACTGTACCTCCTGTTATTCAACCGGGCTTCTCCGTTGATACACTGTGTGGCTTGAGCAAACAATTTACCGACTTGTCCTCCATTTCTAGCCCGGGAACCTTGGTTTCCCATGCCTGGGACTTTGGAGATGGAAACACTTCCAATCAGCAAAACCCCAGTCATACCTATGCCGCTCCCGGTAATTATAACGTATCCCTTATCGTTGGAGATAATGCTGGTTGTTACGATACCATAACCCAACAAGTCACTATCAATGCCATTCCATCGGCAGCATTTACCTTCCAATCCGTTTGTGAAGGAAATAACCTTCCATTCATCAACCAAAGCACTATTCCAGGTTGGGGTAACCTTACCTACACCTGGGATTTTGGTAATGGAAGTACCTCCGTGCAACAAAGCCCATGGCATAATTATCAGCAATCAGGTACCTACACCGTTACTCTTATTGCCACCGGGGCAGGGAATTGCAGCGATACGGCTACCCAACAAATAACTGTTTATCCGGTGCCGGTTGCTTCGTTCACCCTTCCTCCCCCCTGCGGACTTACCGGGCAAATTACCAATACCTCTACCATTGCCTCCCCGGGTACCATTACCTCCAACCAATGGAATTTAGGCAATGGACAAACCTCCGGGCAGCAAAACCCTAACTTTACTTTTGCAGCTCCCGGAACCTATCCCATTACCCTCACCACCACTTCATCCAACGGTTGCGTCGATACCGAAACTCAAAACTTTACGGTATACGCTATTCCAAATGCTCAGTATTCCGCCCCCCAAACCTGCCATGGCAATGCCGTGCCCTTTACCAATACCTCTACCGTTCAAGGCGGAGGAAACCTTTCCTACAACTGGGATTACGGCAATGGACAAAGCTCCAACCAACAAAGCCCCAATTACAATTACCCCCAACACGGCACCTACAATACCTCGCTCGTGGTCACCGGACCCGGTGGATGTACCGATACCGCTACCCAAGTGGTGGTGGTACCTCCTACTCCCTCCGCTTCGTTTACCATGCCCGATTCCTGCGGACTCAGCGACAGTTTCCTGAGCACCAGCAACGTGGCACAACCCGGCAACATAAATACCTACCACTGGGATTTAGGCAACGGTCAAATACTAAATACCCAAAATGCAGCGTTTAATTACCAAAGCCCAGGTACTTATGCCATTACCCATGCCGTAACCACCGCCGACGGATGTACCGATACCGCAACGCAGAACTTTACCGTATATGCCATTCCGCAGGCTGCTTTCTCCGGACCGCAAACCTGCCATGGAAATGCCGTACCTTTCCAAGACCTTTCTACCATTCAAAACTCACAAATCACCCAGTGGGATTGGAGCTATGGCAACGGACAAAACGGCAATACACAAAACCCCGCTTACAGCTATCCACAACATGGACAATACAGCGTTACCCTCGTGGTAACTGGTGTGGGTGGTTGTACCGATACCGCTACCAATCCTATCAACATACCTCCTACTCCCGTTGCCGGATTCACTCTGCCCGATTCTTGCGGTTTAACCAATGCATTCTCTAATCTTTCTACCATTGCCCAACCGGGAACCATTACTTCAAACCAATGGAACTTTGGCAATGGACAAAGCTCTAACCAACAGAATCCTACACACCAATACACCAATCCCGGATCCTACAATATTTCTCTTATTGTGGTTTCTAATGAAGGGTGCAGCGATACCCTCGTACAGCCTTTTACCACTTGGTCTATACCACAAGCCGCATTTAGCGTACCACAAACCTGCGACGAAACTCCGGCGCCTTTCGCTGACCAGTCTACCATACCTAATTCAACCATTGCTAACTGGCAATGGGACTTTGGTGATGGAAACAGCTCCAATCAGCAAAACCCTTCTCACTTGTATGGTACCCATGGACAGTACAATATTACGCTGGTGGTTACCGGACAAGGCGGATGCACCGATACCGTTACCAACCCCTTGTTGATTACCCCTAAGCCCGTTACCAATTTTGCTTTGCCGCCCTCTTGCGGTATGATTGCTCCGTTCATCAATCAATCCTCCATTCCGACTCCAGGATCTATTGCCAACTGGGATTGGGATTTTGGGGACGGAAACAGCTCATCGGCCGCTTCGCCCACACATACCTATGCCGACAATGGTACCTATAACGTTACCCTTATCGCTACTTCAAACGAGGGATGTACCGATACCATATCTATTCCATACACCAATTACCATTGGCCTGTAGCTGCGTTTACAGCACCTAATACTTGCCATACAGCACCCTCTCCTTTTACCGACAACTCAACGGTGCAAAACGATCAAATCACCCAATGGCAGTGGACTACAGGTGATGGCGGAAGCTATTCCAACGCTACATTCAACCATACCTATGGCGCTCCCGGATCATTCCCCATTACTTTGATTGTTACCTCTTCCAATGGCTGTGCCGATACCGTAACCGGAAACACGACCGTTTGGCCTTTGCCCGAGCCTGACTTTTCTGCGCAAAGTGTTTGCTCCAGAGAACCGGTGATTTTCAACAACAGCTCTTCCATTGCTGGAGGGTCCATTACCGGATATACTTGGGACTTTGGCTCCGACAGCGTGCCTACTTCTTTCACTGTGGATCCGGTGGTACAATACGCTGCCGACGGAACCTATCAAGTTACCTTAATGGCTTCTTCAAACCATGGGTGTATAGACTCCATTACCAAACCCGTTTCCATTTACCCAAGACCGCGCATCAGCTTTACTGCAGACCCTGTAGAAGGATGTGCTCCCCTGCGCGTTTTCTTTGAAAACCAAACCACCATTCCCGGGGACAATACCGTAACAGGAATCACTTGGGATTTGGGCAATGGAAATACATCCAATCAGGATGACCCCAATCAATGGTACATGAATCCTGGGTTCTATACTGTAAGCATGTACGCCATTTCAGACAAAGGCTGCGACACCTCGGTTACGGTAAACGATATGATTGAAGTGCACGCTCTTCCCGACGCACAATTCAAGTTTACCCCGGAAGAACCTACCATTGTCGAAAGAAACATTGAGTTCTTTAATCAAAGCCTTGGCGGGCCAAGCCAATTTTACTGGGACATGGGAGATGGAACCACCTATAATTCCATGAACGTATCACATGTATACCCTGCCGATACGGGTACTTATTACATTTATTTATGGGTAGCCACCGAACATGGTTGTTCAGATTCCATAATGCATGTATTAAGTATAAACCCTGACTTTACCGTATTTGTGCCCAATAGCTTCTCGCCAAACGAGGATGGCCTTAACGA
The DNA here is from genome assembly GCA_964545365.1 of uncultured Candidatus Competibacteraceae bacterium. Classification (GTDB taxonomy): domain Bacteria; phylum Bacteroidota; class Bacteroidia; order CAIKAF01; family CAIKAF01; genus CAIKAF01. Next base: position 20,982 of record CAZJFM010000032.1, read on the forward strand.
CTTCTTCAAGATTGAAGGCCGCGGTATGGTAGAAGCCGAAATGTGGATCTTTAACCGCTGGGGTGACGAGCTCATTTACATGGAAAATATGGAACCCCTAGAAAAAGGGTGGAATGGATTCCATGCAGATCAACTTGCCAAGCAAGATGTGTACGTATACCGAATTAGGGTACGAGACTTTTATGGAGAATGGCATGAATTTAGAGGGAAGGTAAACCTTATCCGATAGTACCTGCCATTTAAACCAATGGACTGCATTAGCTTTCCCCTCAAATACTAAACATGCAAAAAATTGTGTATTCCCTAATGGTCCACTAAATTTGACCGGGGACGCGTTGTGTTTTACATTTAAGAATCCTGATTAAAGCCGCAGGGCCAAATTTCTTGGATCTAAGATGCTGGTCTTAGCCTAGGCAGGCTGCGTCAGAAGGAATTAAGGCATGCCGAAATCGACTTGTTTAGAAAATGAGACCGTTGACGCGTTGTGTTTTTAAGTTTATAGCCCTGACCGCAGCGTCAGGGCAGGATCGCCGCCAGACTAACAACGCATTAGCGGTCTTAAAACAGTCGCACTAAACCTAAGCTAGCCACTAAGGTCTTTGGCAAGACGGGGTTGTCCCCTAAATAACAGCCCTTCAAAAATCCCTAACTTTGACCTAAAGTTATTGGCCTTACTACCTCCCCAATTCCCGCCAATATTGAAACATCATGTTCCAGTCGCCTTGTAAAGAAAAATCCTTGGCATAGAGCAGGTTCACTCGATGAAAAAAATCAGGGTCTACATGCAATCCATTCAAATGCATGGCAGGGTGAAGCACCCCCGGCCGCAACTTAGGCAAGCCCTCAGCTGAGCCGCTACGCGCATAGCCTATCCAACTATTTTTTCCACGCAACACAAGGCTCCACCGTCCAAAAAAACGGGGAAGGTTCCATACAAACAAACCCGCAGGAACTGTTCCTAACAATAAAAGGCACATGCCTAAATCAAACAATCTCTTTTTCCTGCGATTTTGCCTACTCCCTATGGCATTTACCTGAGTCATATACCAAGTGCCTGTGCTATGTATGCTATTGCTTCCTATAATAAAAGCACTTTCCGAAGGGGCAATCTTGAAATCCACATGAGCCAATCGTGTTCGCGTCATGCAATCCATAATCAAGTCTGCCGTAAGGTCTTTGGCACAAAAAATTATTTCATCCACGCGGTGTACTTCCGCTAACAAGGGCAAATCCTCTACCAAACCGGCGAATAAGGGGTCCTTGTACACCGTATGATGCACAAATCCTTGCACCTCAACCGAAAAACCCGACTCATGCAGCAATTTTTGTACTCTATGGGTTTCCTCCGGGCCTCCCACCAACAGCACCCGCCGAACCACCTGCCTGCGTAATCCAAAACCTGAGTAGGGAAAGGCCCAAGCAAGCAAGGTCCGACCCAAGCCCAAGGCCAATGCCGAGGATGCCGCCCCTAAAAATATCAGCATCCTGCTAAACCGTAAATGCTCAGGAAGTACACTGTATCCCAAAAGAATCAAAAGTGTCCCCCAAATAATGCCCTTCATAGCTTTACCTGCCCGATAGGGCACCTGATATGCGCCGCCCAACCATAAACCACACAACCACAGCAGTACATAAGCAGGAACCAACACCTGGGTAAAAATGGGTGGATAGGTCCCTCCCTCCACATACTTATGGTTAATTTCCCAGTACAAAACCGCTCCATACATGAGCCCTGCAATCAACAACCCGTCCAACAATGGCAGCCATAAAGCCTCTGCCAAACGACGCAACAAGGCCAAAGCGGCCCTAAACCAAATGGCCCCATGAATCAAACCGCTGAATAAGCCCGCACGCCCCTTAGAAAAATGCTTCCGGGCAAAAATCACCATGGCCTTATAAAACACAAATACGTAATTCGCGGACCGCTTTTTGGTGCTTTCGCCTTTGTAATGAATAATCCGTGTACCCGCAAAATACACGTTTTTCCAACCCCCAAGTTGTATCCGGTAACTCAAGTCTATGTCCTCGCCATACATGAAAAAAGTCTCATCCAGCAAACCCACCTGGTCCAAGGCCTCCCGACGCATCATCATAAAAGCGCCCGACAGCACATCAATCTCATGCGTTTCCTCAGCACTTAAATAGCCCAAATGGTACCTTCCAAAGACCTTCGATTTAGGGAATAAGGCCGATAACCCAAATATTTTCCAAAAAGCCACCGCAGGTGTAGGCAATCCACGCTTGCTCTCAGGCAAAAAACGTCCTTTACCATCCAGCATTTTCACGCCCAAACCGCCCACATCCTCATGCGCTTCCAAATACTCCACGGTTCGCACCAACGTATCCTCCTCCACCACCGTATCCGGATTCAACAAAAGCACATATTTGCCCGACTCGGCACGAATCGCCTGATTGTTGGCCTTCGAAAACCCCAAATTCTCTTTATTCGCCTGCAAACGCACCCATGGAAACTGCGCCGCCACCATCTCCACCGAACCATCCACCGAATGATTATCGACCACCCACACCTCCGCCGCTCCGGCACCATAACGCCCCTCCAAACGCTGCACTGCCGTTTCCACCGACCGCAAACACTGCTCCAGAAAAAAACGCACGTTGTAATTAACAACCACCACCGAAACATAAGGCTGCTCCACAGCACAAATATAGCACTCTCCCACATGCTTAGGGTGGAGACTTTTTTTGGGGCGCCTTTCCGGCTTTCGGCCTTCGGGCCATTGGCCAAGCTAAGCATAACGGAGCTCCGGGCTTTTCCGCAAAGCTCCAAAGTCCTCGCCTCACGTTCTGCTAAGCTTGGCCTTCTGTCCGCTCCCGGCCTCTATCCGGGGCGCAAATCCCCCTCCGAAAATAGCTTAGGTCTTTAGGGTCTGCGCAAATGGCAACCTAAATTGTATACTTCGTCCCAAAGTTAGCTCGTCGGCATATTCCAACGCATCGCCAAAGCCAACACCGCGAGCAATGGTACTTACCTCAAGACCCATAGGCTCCAACTTTCTGTAAATATAAAAACCCGTGGTATCCCCTTCCATGGTGGGCGATAAAGCCAAAATCACCTCCTTTAGCTCCTCTTCTTGGCATCGATTCAACAGGGATTCCAAATTCAAATCGGAAGGCCCTACCCCATCCATGGGCGAAATGCGTCCTCCCAACACATGGTACAAGCCTTGGTATTGGTGAGTTCCCTCAATGGCCAAGACATCCCGAATGTCCTCCACTACACACACTATGCCCTGCTTTCGGGTCGGATTCGAACAAATCCGACACAATAGCTCATCGCTTAAATTATAACACCTTTGGCAAAACTGCGCCTCTTCTTTAAGCTTCAACACCGAGGCACTGAATTGACGAACCCAAGCCTCGTCTTGGTTTAAAACGAACAAGGCCAAACGCATAGCCGTTTTTCGGCCTACACCGGGAAGTCCTGCCAAGGCCTCTACGGCTTCGTCAAACAATCGGGATGAGGAGGCTTCGTGCATCCCCAAAGATAAAAAAAGCATGCACGCCCCCTACCGCATGAAACCTTAGATTCCACGGAGATGGTATGTCTCGCGTCTTTTCGTATCATTCATCATTTATCATTGGGAGACGGGAAATGTCCCGTCTCTACTTCATCATT
>CAZJFM010000032.1:24718-25849 GCA_964545365.1 uncultured Candidatus Competibacteraceae bacterium
TCAAAAAACAAGTGGTGCAACTGCTCCGCGGTTTGCGAATCCAAATTCCCCGAAGGCTCATCGGCAAAAACCACCTTGGGATCGTTCATTAAGGCTCTGGCGACTGCCACACGCTGCTGCTCGCCTCCCGACAAAGCATTGGGTTTGTGCTGAAAACGCTCCTTAAGCCCCAATAAATCCAGGAGCTCGCGTGCTTTTTGCCTGGCTTTGGCCTCGGCTTTGCCCTGAATCAACCAGGGAATCATAAGATTTTCCTCGGCGGTAAACTCAGGCAGCAAATGATGGAATTGAAAAACAAAGCCAATGTGCTTGTTGCGAAACTGGCTTAGCGCCTTATCCGAAAGCCCTGAAATCTCTTCGCCATCGATGCGGATTTGACCGGCATCGGGTCTATCCAAGGTTCCTAAAATATGCAACAGGGTACTTTTCCCTGCCCCGGAACGCCCGGAAATAGAAACAATTTCTCCGGCTTGCACCTCCAAGGAAACCCGGTGTAACACCTGTAAACTTCCGAACCTTCGTTCAATGCCCTGCGCTTGAATCATGCCCTAAAGATAGGGATTGGCGTTCTTTCTATGGGCAGACATTTTTTCCAAGCTGCCTTAATCGTGCCAATAATTACAAGTTCCACCTGTTGAATTCCTATCTTCAGAAATCGATTTCTCAAATTCTTGCCAAGTATACTCCGGAGGCAGTTCAAAGTAACTTTTTATCTCTTCGAAGTCCTTCTGGCAATAAGTTACATCTTCTATTGTACCACCTGTACAATACATGCAACCTTCTTCCATTCCACAGGAATAAAAATTCAAGATTATGCCAGCCCAGCAGGATAAAATAAACAAACTAATTAACCTCCTCACAGTAAAAATAGGTGTTATACATTTTTTCTCTTAAATCAACATATTGTGAAAAAGAATAGAGCGAGTCTGAACATAACGGTTCTACCTTTTTCTCATAAATTTCATAATCTAGCTTTTTCCCTAACCAAATGTAAACTATCATCTGGTTAAAGTTAGGATGGAGTGTATTCAGGTGTTCATTGTTTTTGAACTCAGAAACACAAATACCATCATAAAACTCGTCATCCACACTAACACATCTATCATAACACTGCATACACCCCTCTTCGAC
>CAZJFM010000033.1:0-24628 GCA_964545365.1 uncultured Candidatus Competibacteraceae bacterium
TCTTTGCTTTATCCTTCAGCCTTCCTTATTGAGAGACGGAAGGCATCCCGTCTTTACCGTGTCGTGAGAGACGGGAGTCTTCCCGTCTTTGCTTTATCCCTCTGCCTTCATCATTGAGAGACGGGAGGCATCCCGTCTTTACTTCATCATTTCTATTGTAGATTGTTCTCCAGAAAGTGGCCCCCGGGCTTGAGCGGAAGACCCCGGCTGCTAGGGGAGGTGATTTGCCCCGTGAAAGCGTGTGTAGCTTTGCGGAACGCCGCCTGAACGGTTGGCAAATCCATCCCATAGCTGCCGAGGCTGCAGCGGAAGCCCACACGGAGCGTAATTTCTTATTGGAACCGGGGCCCATCCCCCCTTTTCTCAATACCCCAATATTTTGAGCATGGATTTGTAGCTCTGTTCTTTGCTGAACAGTTTGGTGGTGTAGTCTCCGTCTTCGTCGCGGTCAATGATTACGTGCTTTGGCGAGGGTATGAGACAGTGTTGTATGCCTCCAAATCCGCCTAGGCTCTCTTGGTAGGCGCCGGTGTGAAAAAATCCCAGATAGAGCGGTTGTCCTTCCGGGATTTTGGGTAAAAACACTTGTCCGATGTGTGCCTCGCTGTTGTAATAGTCTAAGCTGTCGCAGGTGAGGCCCCCGAGGTTGACGCGCTGGTATGGCTGGTCCCAATGGTTGATGGCCAGCAAAATGAATCGGTGCTTAAGGCCCCAGGTGTCGGGTAGGGTGGTGATGAAGCTGGAGTCAATCATGTACCAAGACTCGGTATCGTTTTGCTTTTTCACGTCCAGAATAGAGAAGAGGCTGGCGCCGCTTTCGCCAACGGTGAATGACCCGAATTCGGTGAAGATATTGGGTTCCTCAACGCCGTTGTCGTTGCAGTACTGTTTTATTTGGGCAATGATTTCTTGAATGATGTATTCGTAGTCGAAATCAAATCCCAAACTATTTTTTATGGGCAGTCCGCCACCAATGTTAAGTGTATTAAGGCTTGGGCATTCTTTTTTTAAGGCCACATATACGCTTAGGCATTTGGACAATTCTGACCAATAATACACGTTGTCCCTAATTCCGGTATTGATGAAAAAGTGAAGCATTTTAACCTCGAAGCGTTTGTCGCCTTTGAGGTGCTCGCGGTAAAAGGGTACAATGTCTTTATAGCGGATGCCCAAACGTGAAGTATAGAACTCAAAATTAGGCTCCTCCTCAGAAGCTATGCGCAAACCAAGCTTCAGTGGCCGGGAGTTTTGGGGTAAATGTTTTTTGTAAAAGTCCAGCTCGCCCATGTTGTCTAACACGGGCAAAAGGTTGCTAAACCCTTGGGCATGGAAATCTAAAATATGTTCTTGGTAAGGTTGACGTTTAAAGCCATTGCAAACCAAAAAGCGGTTTTTGTCAAATAATCCACGGCCATGCAGTTCCTTAACAATCTCCATGTCGTAGGTAGAAGAGGTTTCGATATGTACATCGTTTTTCAACACTTCTTCTAGTACAAAAGAGAAATGGGAGCTTTTGGTACAATAACAATAGGTGTAGCTTCCTTGGTAATCGGCTTTGGCCATGGCCACCTTAAACAGTATATTCGCTTTCTGAATTTGAGCGGAGATTTTGGGAAGGTAGGTGATTTTTAAAGGGGTTCCGTATTGTTTGATTACCTCCATAAGAGGAATGTCATGAAAATACAACTCTTCGTCTTCCACCCGAAACCCGTCTTGTGGGAAATCAAAGGTTTGGTGGATAAGGTCTTCGTACTTAATTTTCATAAACCACAGGCTTTGGTTCAAAGATGAGAAAATAATGCATCTGTGGTACAGTTGGAATAAAAAAATAAACCAAGTGCTTTACTTTGCCCTGTAAAGTGGCATCTAATTAAGTCGGATTATGAAAGATATTTGTTTTGTAGAGGTTAAATCTGAACTTGGAGCAGGTACTCGCGGTGCCAGTTTGGGGGTGGATGCGCTCAAGATAGCCTCCTTGCATTACGGTGACTACCTGTTTGGAAAATACAAAAGCCACGAAATACGCGACAGCAGCCGGCTACTGTACCGCAATCCGGTGCGCACCCACGCCAAGCGCATACGCGGCATTGAAAAGATATTCGGGAAACTGGCCAATACGGTCCAAAAAAAGCTGCAGACACATACCCTGCCGGTAGTAGTGTCGGGCGACCATTCCAGCGCCGGCGGAACCATTGCAGGAGTAAAAATGGCCTACCCAAACAAAAGATTGGGGGTAATTTGGATTGATGCACACGCCGATTTGCACTCTCCCTACACCACCCCAAGCGGCAACGTACATGGCATGCCTCTGGCCACGGCTTTGGCGGTAGACAATCTGGACAATCAGCTCAACGACCTAACCGACGGGGATATACTGCTGCATTGGGAGCGTCTAAAGAATACAGGAGGCATTCGGCCTAAGATCGCTCCGGAGGATTTGGTTTTTGTTGGAATCCGAGATTTAGAAGCCCCCGAAATCAATTATATCCGCGACCATAAAGTGGCCGTGCATACCGTACAGCAATTGAGGGAGCAGTCCGTTAAGAAAAAGTGCCAAGAAATTTTAGCCTACTTGTCTGATTGCGAAGTGCTGTACATCAGCTTTGATATCGATAGTCTGGATGCCCGTTTGGTTCCGGGCACCGGTACTCCGGTAGATCAAGGATTGACCTTTAGGGAGGCTGAGTTGCTGCTGCAACACCTCTTGGCAGACCCACGGGTAGTCTGCTTTGAAATGACCGAAATCAACCCATTGTTGGACGAGAAAAACCATACGGCCGAGCAGGTGTATCCTTTATTCAAAAAGGCCGTGCGGACATTGGAAAAGCATGTGAAAAAGGGAAAGGCCAAGGCCAGGGAAATTAAGGAGTAATGAGACCGTTTACGCGTTGTGTTTTTAAGACGAAGTCCCTCACCGTAGCGTGAGGAACAGGTTCGCTTCACGAATAGCAAGGTGCCAACAGCCTTCCTGCTTTTTTGGCTTGTATGGACTCACACATTCATTGACTTACATTTCCGGTTTTTTAAAGGTTTTGGCTTGAATAACTTCACAGCCTTTATATGCTCATTGCAAAGCCGGTTGACCTTGTTTGTCTGTTCATTTTGCCTGTGTATTTATAGGGTTTCGTCTTTTTGTATTGGAAGTCCACGCCGCAGGTATGGATGCTGAGATTGGCCGCATTGGTTTTGTAGCAGGTATTGGTGTTTTGGTTTTGGAAGGACGCTAAGTTTGGTTCCATTCCTAACCTGCTTGTGTCTTTTCTTTCTTTGGTGCAATGGAGCCAACTTAGGTTTCACCGAATGGAGGAACAAGATCAAAATGCCTGCATTCAAGCCACCCATGCCTAGGAATTCCACACCTAATTAATACCTAAGCATTTTCGCCACCCGAACCAAAAGAATAAGGGCAGGAACTTCTACCAAGGGACCAACCACACCCACAAAAGCTTGGGGTGAATGGATTCCAAACAAAGCGATGGAAACGGCTATGGCCAATTCGAAGTTGTTTCCCGATGCTGTAAAGGCTATGGCCGCATTTTGAGGATAGTCAGCGTTTAGCCATTTCCCAATGCCAAAGGCCAGGCCAAACATGAGTGAAAAGTACAAAAGCAAGGGTAGCGCAAGGCGCAACACATCCATGGGCAAATCAAAAATCACCTCACTTTTGAGGGAGAACATCCATACCACCGTAAACAACAACGCTACCAAGGTAAAAGGCCCAATGAATGGAAGGTATTTTTGCTCAAACCATTCCGGACTTTTTAATCGACTCCAAAAGGGGCGGCTCAATGCACCCAGAACAAAAGGGATGCCCAAGTAAATGCCTACGTTTTGTGCCACAAGCTGAATGGGTACGGTTAGTTGCATGCTTTCGGCTCCTAACAAAGGCGGAACTAAGGTCAAAAACACCCATGCGTATAGGCTGTAGGCAAATACCTGAAAAAGACTGTTGAGGGCTACCAAACCTGCACCCCAAGCATTGCTTCCTCCGGCCAAGTCGTTCCATACCAATACCATGGCAATGCAGCGGGCCAATCCTATGAGCACCAGACCTGAAAAATAGGCCGGCTCGTTCCTAAAGAAAATCCATGCCAGACCAAACATGAGCAATGGACCTATGACCCAATTGAGCACTAAGAACAACAGCAACAAACGTGGCTGGTTCATGATGTTGGGCAAGGCCTCATAACGGACCTTGGCAAGCGGTGGATACATCATTATCAGCAGTCCAATGGCCAGTGGAATATTGGTGCCACCCACGCTCCATGCTTGAAAGCTTGTAACCCATTGGGGAAAGAAAAAACCTAAACCCAAGCCAATCGCCATGGCCAAGAATATCCATACACTTAGCCCTCGATTTAAAAGCGAAAGTTGGGGACCGGAATGCTTCATGGAGCAATGATTTTTTGAAGCATCCATTGCCATTCGGTAATAATAGACCGGGCAGTGCTTAGGTAGGCTTCGAGGGCTTGGTCGGTATCGTCCTTTTCTCCCGGGTCTGCATAGGAAAGAACACTTCTATGTGAAGCACCGGGAACAAAGGGACATTGGGCATCGGCTTGCTCGCAAACCATAAATGCCCAAAACGATTGACCATCGCCGGATGCCTCCTTTAAAGTTTTGGAAAAAACAGGGATGGGTTCTTGATCCTCCGCAAAATAAATAAGGTGTTCTGCCGGCGGCGCCAAAGCTTTCTCGGTTCGGAAACCTAAGTGGTTTAAGGCCTTTATCACCATCGGGTGCGCTTGGGTTTTATGGGTTCCTGCCGAAGAGGTGCTTATGTTCAAGTGATAAGCTTTGGCCAATGCGTAACAAATGATTTGGGAAAACTGGCTTCGTCTGGCGTTGTGGGTACACACAAATCGAAGGTGGAGCTGTCCCTCCTTTTGCAGCCCCATTTTTATGGCCATGGCTAAGTTATTCAGCAGTTCCAGCCGCTCCGGATTTGGACTTTGCTTGCGTCCCTCCATCAGGGATGCGTTGAGCTTTGGGAACAAAGTAGTCATGGAATCAACAACAAGAGCCTCCCGGCGTGCAGGCTGATTTTTGGGCTTGAAGTTCGGCCAAAGAAAGCTTGGGTTTGGGCGCAGCATTCCCTGGTTTTTGGGCAAATACGGTGATGGAAAATATTCCGGTGCCGCCCAACAAGAACGCTTCTTTTGCTTCGGCATCCAAGTATTTATCCAAAATATCCTCCGGAATTTGGATGGGCTTTTGCTTTTGGATCACCGGGGCTTCAAATCCCGCATCGTTGATGTAGGAAAGGTAATCGTCCATTTGAATGGCTCCTGCAATGCAGCCGGCATACATTTCGGCGTCCTGACGCAAGGCTTGAGGGAGTTCACCTTTGAGCACTACATCCGAAATGCTGAAATGCCCACCGGGCTTTAATACCCGAAACATTTCTTGAAATACAGGGGGCTTTTCGGGAACCAGGTTTAGTACACAATTGCTAACGATTACATCAGCCACGGCATCGTTTACCGGCATATGCTCGATGTCTCCTTCGCGGAATTCCACATTGTTGAGGCCCAATTTTTCGGCATGGCTTCGTGCTTGGCGAATCATTTCGGGAGTAAAATCAATACCAATTACCTTTCCTTCCGGTCCGGTTTCGTGGCGGGCCACAAAGCAATCGTTGCCTGTACCTGAGCCTAGGTCAATAACTACATCGCCGGGTTTTATTTGGGCAAATTGGGTAGGCAAACCACAACCCAAACCCAAATCGGCATCGGCCACATAACCTTGGGTTTGGCTATAGTCGTCCATCATTATGTTGTACACCTTTTTGGAAGAAGTGGTGGCTCCACAACACGAGGATGCATTTGTGGCTTTGTCTTGTTTGGCGATGGAAGCGTAGCGGTCTTGGACCAATTTTTTGAGGGAATCTTTTTGCGTATGCATAACGTTTGAAATTAAGGGCAACAAAGGTTTTGGGTGGTTGGGAGCTCCCGGTTAAAGAAGGTGTGGAGCATTTGTTGGAGTTTTTCCCAAGCTTGGGGATCGATGCAGTAGCACATGCGGTTGCCTTCAATTTGGCCTTGGATGATGCCGAGTTGTTTGAGTTCGCGCAAATGTTGGCTTACGGTAGCCTGGGCAAGCCCGAGTTCTTGCACCAGTTCGTTGTTGATGCAGGTGCCGGTGGCAAGAAGGTGCTCAATAATGGCGATGCGGGCGGGATGGGCAAAGGCTTTAAAGGCCTCGGCCTGTTGGTTTTGTTCTTGAGTAAAGAGGTCGGTTCTGGTGGTTCCCATGGTAAAATTCTATATTGCAATATTACGATAAATAGATGAATTCATTTTTATCATCAGCCGATTATTTTTCAGAAATCTATGATAAGGTGTAAGGGCAATGATGAATGGTGAATGATAAATGATGAGGTAAAGACGGGATGCCTCCCGTCTCTCAATGATGAATGATTAGGTAAAGACGGGATATCTCCCGTCTCTGAATGATGAATGATTAGGTAAAGACGGGATGCCTCCCGTCTCTCCATGATGAATGATTAGGTAAAGACGGGATGCCTCCCGTCTCTCAATGATAAATGATGAGGTAAAGACGGGATGCCTCCCGTCTCTCCATGATAAATGAGGAGGTAAAGACGGGATATCTCCCGTCTCTCAATGATGAGGTAAAGACGGGATGCCTCCCGTCTCTCAATGGGCCTTTATGTACACCTTTTCGGCGGTTAAGGTAGACCTAGTTCAAAATAAAGAGGATTAAACTCCTGAGACCGTTGACGCCTTGCTATTCTGGCGGCGACTTGGCGTTACAGCCAAATCTCAAGGTCCTCATTTACAATTAGTAAACTCCGGTCTTTCGATTTGTCCGTGCCTTAATTCGCCTTGAAAACACAACGCCTCAACGGTCTCCTCCTGCCCTTAGTTTTTTTGACCTTTCCCTAGATGCAATTCAACTTAGGATAGAGTATTTTCAAAGAATGGCCCCCCGGCCAAATGGAGGGCCGTCCGATGCCGGAAAGCTGCCATGGCGCAGGCGAGGAAGCGGTGCCGATGCTTCGGGAAAGCTACCGGAGCCCCGCCATGGCGCTTTCCGGCGAGGAAGACCGGAGTTAGGGCCGGATAGAATATATGGACATACTACGAAGCAGGGGCCCCAAGCCAAAAAAAAAAGCAGCTCAAGGAGCTGCTTTTGTCGTAAAGTGGATTGCTTATTTCTTTTTCCATTCTTCGATGGAGTCTGTGTTGAGGCGCACGTAGTCCTCGTTTCCGGCTTCTTTGGCTTGGGCAATGGACTTTTCTGCCGTGGCGATGGCGTTTTTGTAGTCGCCCATTTTGGCCTGAATGAGCGCTTTTTGACGCAGCACCCAAAAGCGCTCTTCCATTTCGAGGCTTTTGTTGATCCATTCGAGGGCTTGATTGAGGTCGCGGTTGGTGTCGTAATAGTAGCGTGCGGCTTGGAAATAGGAGGTGGCCGAAACGTTGAGTGCTTCGCGTATGTTGGCGAGCACTTTATCGTCAACCGAGGTTTCCACCTTGAAGGAGACTTTGCTGGTTTCCCAGCTGATTTCTACAAAGGCCGAGTTTCGGGTAATGTAGTTGAAATCAATGGTGAAGGTTTCGGTAAAGGGTACGATTTCGGGTTTGGTTTTAATACGCACCACGTCCTTAGCTTCGTCGTAACGTGAGGTTCCTCCTTGGTTCCAAACGCTGTTTAAGATGAGTGTCCACTCTTGGGCATCCGGAATGCTGAAGAGGCTGTATTTTCCGGGTGCCAGGTTTTTGCCGCTAATGGTTACGGAATCAGAAAACTCAATAACGGTAGCCATGTTGGCGCCGGTTCTCCACAGTTTACCGAAGGGCACCAAGTCACCAAAAATTTTGCGGCCGCGTGCGCTTGGGCGCGAATAGGTAATGGAAGCGTCCATTAAGCCGATGGCTTGTTTGAGTTCGGCTTTTGGGCTGGGTTGGGGCATTTCGATTTGGGCTTGCAAGGGTGCAAGGGCTCCCAACAATAATCCGACACAAAGGGCTTTAAACATGAGCTAAATGTTTGATATTTTAATACAACAAGTAAACCAAAGAATAGAAATTTGGTTCGTGCCAAAGATGCAAAAATTAAGTGAGCAGGAGCAAGAAGGATGCTGAAGCCCAAGGAATGGAGAAAAGGATAAAGAAAAGGAAGCCTTTAGGTAGGATTGGGTTGTTGGGTATGCCCTTTACTTCGGGTCGTAGGCCCAGCGCACCAAAACGGCTCCCCAGGTGAAGCCACCCCCAAAGGCCGACAGCACGAGGTAATCGCCTTTTTTGAGCTGTTTTTCGTAGTCCCAAAGGCAGAGCGGTAGCGTTCCGGCGGTGGTATTTCCGTATTTATGGATGTTGAGCATTACCTTTTCCGGTCCGAGCCCCATGCGTTGAGCCGTGGCGTCAATGATGCGTTTGTTGGCCTGGTGGGGAACCAACCAAGCGATGTCTTCGGCTTTTAGTCCGTTGCGCTCCATAATTTGGGCAGACACTTCAGCCATGTTGTTTACGGCAAACTTAAAAACAGCTTGACCCTCTTGGTATACAAAGTGTTCGCGTGCATCAACGGTGACATGGCTGGCAGGTCTGCGGCTTCCTCCGGCTTTTTGATGCAGGAATTGCGCTCCTGAACCATCGGATTTAAGGATGCTATCCATGATTCCATAGGGTTCGTCTGAAGCTTCGAGCAAGACCGCACCGGCACCGTCGCCAAAAATGATGCAGGTAGCTCGATCGGTATAATCGATGATGGAGCTCATTTTATCGCCGCCAATCACCACCACCTTTTTGTAGGTACCAGCTTCAATGAATTTAGCTCCTGTAACCAGGGCATAAATAAATCCGGAACAAGCGGCATTGATGTCGTAGCTAAATGCATTAAGGGCTCCAACTGCATCGGATACGATGTTAGCGGTTGCCGGGAATTGCATATCCGGGGTTACGGTAGCGCAAATGATTAAGTCTATTTCGGCGGGGTCAAGGCCTCTTTTTTTGAGGAGTCCATTTACGGCTTCGATAGCCATAACGGAGGTTCCTCTGTCTTTTCCTTTTAGAATACGTCTTTCGGCGATACCTGTACGGGACATAATCCATTCGTCGTTGGTATCTACCATTTGTTCCAGCTCTTTGTTGGTAAGCTTATCGGGGGGAACATAGCCCTCCACAGCGGTTATGGCTGCGTAGGTCTTAGGCATGGGCCAGGGATTGTTTTATTTGTTCAGGAAGGCCGTTCCGAGCAATATCCCATGAAAGACGAATCATGTGTTGGATGGCGGTAGGGCTTGAGATTCCATGACCAACCACTACAGGTCGATTTACGCCTAAAATAGGCGATCCACCATAAGTCTCGTAATTTAATCGTTCAAAGAAGGGGTGGCTGTCCAAACCGGCTTCTTTGGCAAATTCGTAGAACGTTTCAGCTAATTTCACTACTATATTTCCTGTAAAACCTCCGGTAACTACCACATCGGCTTTATCTGTAAAGACATCACGGCCTTCGATATTTCCAATAAAATTAATATCTCGGCATTCGGCCAGTAGTTTATGCCCGGCGATGGTAACGGCGTTCCCTTTTTCGGGTTCTTCGCCAATGGAAAGTAGCCCAACCTTAGGGTTGGGAATTTTTAGGATTTCTCTGGCGTACACAGAGCCTAGGACAGCCAAGTCTACCAAGTTTTCGGATTTGGTATCGGCAATGGCTCCAACGTCGAGCATTACACCGTCTTTTCCACCATGAATTCGGGGAAGGGTGCTTAGGAGACAAGGTCTAAGATCGTCACGAACAACGCCGGTTTTAAGGACGGCACCGACCAGCATGGCTCCGGTATTGCCGGCGGAGCAGAAGGCATCAATTTTTCCTTCGCTCAGGTGATTGAGTCCAACGGCGATGCTGGAGTCTGGTTTTTCTTGCAAAGCTCGAACAGGGCTACTGCCCATAAGGATGATTTCTTCGCAGGGCACAAAGGACAGATTTGAAGCCAATTCTTTGTGTGCATCGGCGAAGGAGTGCAGAAGTTTTTCTTGGCCGAATAGGGTAATATGCATTTCTCCGGCCCACGCATTGAGTGCCAGCGCAACCCCTTCCAAGGCAGCATCGGGGGCAAAATCCCCTCCCATGATATCGATGCCGATGTTCATGCTTTGCTTAGGCAAAAGAAAATCCGTAGGGATTTTCTAATTATTCTGCGGAGGTGGCTTCAACCACCAACTTGCCTTTATAATAAAGGTTACCATCTACCATGTAAGCTCGGTGACGGCGGTGCACAGTGCCTGTATTTGCACAAGTAGAAAGAGTAGGCAACGAAGCCTTATAATGGGTGCGGCGCTTATCGCGGCGTGTTTTCGAGATTTTTCGTTTAGGATGTGCCATAATTTCTATAGGTTATGCTTCAATTTTTTTAGAGCGTCCCATCGGGGATCGTTGTCAGGTTCTTTTTCTTCAGTTTTGGGTTGGTATTGTTCAATACGTTGGAGCATTTCCGGGTCGCATTGCTTTTCTCCACTCAAGTCTTGGCTGCAGTTGCGCTTCCAGGGAAGGGTAACTTGCATAAGGTCGTTCAGATAAGGTGCAAGATCAAAAGCAATTTCATTGGGACCTAAGACCAAAAGATCTTCGTCTTCTGAGGGGTTTGCTTCGGTATCTCCATCGAGCCGCACTACAAGATGTTTGTTTCCTTGCAGGCCTTGGTTGTAGGACTGCAAGCATCTGTCGCACGACATAGTTACCTGACCTTCAAAACGGATATGGAACACCAACATGGAGTCGTCTTTTTGCATATCCACTTTGGTTTGTATGCGGCTATGTTCAAAGTCTTCTCGTGTAAAGGCATCAAAGAACGTATCCTCCAACACAAAATCATAGTGATGGAGCCCGTCTTTCAGCCCGGTAAACTCAATATTGTATGGATTATATGTGTTCAAGGTGCTGAAAATCGGAGGGCAAAGATAAGTTATGGTAGTTAATTCAACAAATCAAAATTTTGGGCTACCGAGTGCTTAATCATCGCGTTCCCGCTCTTTTCGTTTGGAAATTTTGAGTGGATCGGCAGTAATTTCCTCATGCATGGTACGGCATTTGCGGATGTCTAAGGCATGGTAAATGGCTTGCATAAAGGAAGCCGGATTTGCCTTTCCAGTGCCTGCCAAATCAAAAGCAGGACCATGGTCGGGGCTAACCCGAACGATGGGTAAGCCTGCCGTGAAATTAACCCCTTCAAATCCGGTAATGCTTTTAAACCCGGTGAGCCCTTGGTCATGATACATGGCCAATACACCGTCAAAATTTCGGTAGTTCCCCGAGCCAAAAAATCCGTCGGCAGGGAAAGGCCCTGCTACAAGTAGGTTGTTTTCGCTCCTAAGTTCTTTAAGGCTTGGCAAAATCACTTCTTGCTCTTGGTTTCCAAAGCGCCCTTGATCGCCGGCGTGAGGATTCAGGGACAAAACAGCGATTTTAGGCTTGGTAATGGCGAAGTCCTGAATTAAGGTTTGGTTAAACCTTAATATGTGGTCTTTAAGGAGTTTAGGACTAATGGCTTTAGCCACGTCTTCCAAGGGCATATGTCCTGTAAGTAAGGCAACCCTTAAACTCTCGTGGCACATAATCATTTGTGCTTTGCCTGAGGCCTTATGTTCCAAATATTCGGTGTGTCCCGGAAAGTTCATTCCGGCTTCCACCATAAACGATTTGTCTAAAGGGGCTGTTATGAGCACATCGGCTTTGCCCTTCAAGACAGCTTCGGTGGCGGCTTCCAAAGAGGCGAATGCGGCCTGCGCCCCTTCCAAGGTCCGCTCTCCGGGAGTGGCTAATAAATTGGGCATGTGCTCCTGGATTAGGTTTAATTTCCCTTCCTGGGCCTCTTCTATAGATTGTATTTGATGAAAAGAAAAGGCATCGAGTTGAAGCTTTTTCTTATAGAAGGCCATGACTTTGCCACTGCCAAAAACTACAGGGGTGCACATAGACAGCATGCCCGGCGTGGCGAAGCATTGCCAAATAATTTCAGGCCCTACGCCATTTATATCGCCTATGGAAATGGCAATTACAGGCTTTTCTGTAGCTTCCGGATAGCTGATTCTGGGAGTCGGTTTATTCATTTGCTTTCCATTGGGAAATAAATTGGGCTAGAAGTCGAACGCCCGCGCCGGTTGCTCCCGAAGTCCAATACGATTTAGCTGAATTTCTAAAGGAATTCGCCAAGTCTAAGTGAATCCAGGGGTAGTCGGTAAAGTGTTTTAAAAATATGCCTGCGGTAATACAGCCGGCGTAAGGCCCACCAATATTTTTTAAATCGGCTACCTCGGACTTAAGTGCATCTTCATAGGCCCGGAGCATAGGCAACTCCACCACAACCTCGCCAACCTTGTCACCGGCAAGTTTTAGTTTATTCATAAAAGTTTGTGCGTGGTGTTGCATACCGGCCATTGCTTCAAAGCCCAAGGTTCCAACGGCAGATCCGGTAAGCGTCGCTTGGTCAATAACCAAGGCCGGTTCGTATTTTTTTGCGTACAACAAGGCATCAGCCAACACCAGTCGTCCTTCGGCATCTGTGTTTAGTACTTCTACTGTTGTGCCATTGCTGTAGCGAATTACATCTCCGGGTACCAAAGAATCCGGGGCCAATCTATTGTCGGTAAAAGGAATGAGGCCTACAAGATGCACGGGTTGTTTGGTTTTAGCCGCCCAAACCATAGTGGCAACTACGTTGGCGCCACCGCACATGTCGGCTTTCATTTCTTCCATTCCCTTGGGGTTCTTGAGGCTACTGCCACCCGTATCAAATAAAATCCCTTTGCCCACCAAAACCAAAGGTTTTTGATTGTTTGCTTTGCTGCCACAGTATTCTATAACCGCAAAAAGGGGTGGCGTTGCGCTGCCTTTATTTACGGACAAAAGACCTTGCATGTTCAGCGACTTTAATGCCGCCGGGCCTAAGCCTTCGTAGTGCAAATCCCATTCGGCGGCCAGTTGTTCCAAGCGCGCATGCACCTCTTTAGAATGCAGGGTGTTGTACGGGTCGTTTCCCCAATCTCGGGCAAGCCAAACGCTTTGAATTAACGCTTCTGAATGCTCAAGACCCGCTATGTTTGGGCCATGGATGTCAATTTGAAGTTTTTCTTTCCTTAAATAGCTGTAATTCTTGAGGCCTAGGCCTTCTATGGCCGGCAAAATATGTGCTGCCCGGTTGGGGTGCACCAATACCCCGCCTTGGTCTTTTTTTAAGGCAGGAGCGGCACTTCTTACCTCTTCAGCCTCCTTAGCTAATCTCCAAGCATACCAGGTATCCTTTCCTTTTTGAACAGACCAAAGGCCTGGCTCCTCCTTGGGTAAGGCTTGCAACCATTCATTTATCCAGCTATCGTCGACTTGCAACCAATCCCGACTTGTTTCGGAAATGCAAATATGCTGTGCGTAAGCCTCCTTTGGCTCTTGAATGCAGCGTAGTTGTATGGAAGGTTTTTGCATAGCAGCAAAGGTAAGAAAAGGCACTTAGCGAAGCGGCAATTCTTAATTAGCCCATGAAGATCTTTGCCGAAAGGCTTTTCCGGTGCACACTAGATTAATGCCAACTGACCTTTAGGCGGTATCAAAGGAAAACCAATTCAGTTATTCGGTTGATAGGAAGGATACAGAGGCTGCAATCGGCATAAAGGTTTAGCGAACAAAAGGCCGAATTTCTTTGAAAAAGCAGCATTCGTGAAGGTTTTCGTCTTGGTTTTGGTGGTATTTGGGGAGGTATTGCAGCCAAATGCAGGATGAAACTTACGTACTATTGCCGTCCGCATAGGATATGCTACCTTTGCATCCCTTTTTTAATGAGGGTTCTTATGAAGAAATTATCCTTAACACTAAACCTTTGGCAACAAGAGGCGAGCTCTTTGCCCGACGATGAAAAAGATTTGTTGGAACAAGCCCGCGCTCAAGCTACAACGGCATATGCACCCTACAGCGCTTTTGGTGTAGGTGCAGCCTTGCTTTTGGCCAACGGTGAAATCATTGCTGCATCCAATCAGGAAAACAGTGCCTTTCCCTCCGGCATGTGTGCCGAAAGGGTCGCATTGCAATATGCCGGAGCCCGGTTCCCCGGTGTGCCGGTAAAAAAACTGGTCATTGCCGTTAAATCAGAGCAAAAAACCGCAGATGCCGTTTATGCCCCTTGCGGAGGCTGCCGTCAAGTAATGTCTGAAACAGAGTACAGGCAAAACCAAGAACCAATGGAAATAATTTTTGAAGGTCCGGGCGAAAATGTCACTCGTTGCACCGGAATTTCAGAACTTATGCCCTTTACTTTCAAGCTTAACAATAAAAGCTGAGGCATAATAGGCTTTTGCCTTACGCTTCAACGCTTATTTATCTAACTTTGCACCATCAGATAGATTTGCACTATGGCAAAAAGACAAGCCGGTGCCGCTAAAAAAGGCACCCACAGCAAAGAAACTTGGCTAAAATGGTATGAGGAAATGCTCCTGTGGCGTCGCCTCGAGGAAAAAGCCGGACAAATGTATACCATGGGCAAAATTCGTGGTTTTTGTCACCTCTACATAGGACAAGAGGCTTTGGTGGCCGGAGCCTGCTCCGCCATTCGCCCAGACGATAACATGATTACCGCCTACAGAAATCACGTGCACCCCCTTGGAAAAGGTATGGAGCCCAAGTTTATGATGGCAGAACTTTATGGAAAAGCCACCGGCTGTTCCGGTGGAAATGGCGGCTCCATGCACATGTTCTCTAAAGAATTACGCTTCTTTGGCGGTCATGGCATTGTGGGCGGACAAATTCCTCTTGGCGCAGGACTCGGCTTTGCCGACGCATATAATGGGCAAGACCGGGTAACGCTTTGCTATATGGGCGACGGCGCCGTTAGACAAGGCTCCTTCCACGAAACCCTTAACTTGGCCATGTTGTGGAAAATCCCCACCATTTTTATCATTGAAAACAACATGTACGCCATGGGTACTTCGGTAGAACGTAGTTCCAACGTTACCGATTTGTATAAGTTGGGATTGGCTTACGATATGCCTTCGGAGCAGGTAGACGGTATGAAGGTCGATGAATTTCATAAATGCATCGAAAAGGCCGCGGAACGTGCCCGAAAAGGGGAAGGGCCAACCCTCATTGAAGCAAGGACCTACCGCTACAAAGGACACTCTATGAGTGATCCTCAAAAATACCGTACCAAAGATGAAGTGGAACAGTACAAGGCTCAAGACCCCATTCTGTACGCTTTGGCACACCTCCAAAAAAACAATTGGATAACCGACGAAGAACGGGAAACCATCGACGACAGGGTAAAGAAACAAGTGCAAGAAGCTGTTGACTTCGCGGAGGAATCTCCATACCCCAGCCCGGAAACCCTTTGGGAAAATGTGTATTCCGACAAATCCTATCCTTTCATTAAAGACTGAACCTTTTTATTCTTAAGCAAACATGGCGGAAATTGTGCGTATGCCGAAACTTAGCGATACCATGACCGAAGGTGTGGTGGCTGCTTGGCATAAAAATGTGGGCGATAAAGTGCAAGCAGGTGATCTGTTGGCCGAAATTGAAACTGACAAAGCCACCATGGAATTCGAAAGTTTCCAGGAAGGTGTGCTTTTGCACGTTGGGGTCGAAACCGGCGGGACAGCTCCGGTCGATTCTATTCTTGCTGTTTTAGGCAAAGAAGGCGAGGATATTTCTGAGCTTCTCGCTCAAGAAAAAGAAGCTCCTAAAAAGGAAAGTACCGAAGAAGCACCCAAGCAAGAGTCTGAGCCTACTCAAAAAGAAGCTCCTGCTCCTGCCGCTAAAGAAAGTACGCCAACGCCTACTCCTCAGGCTTCGGAGTCCGCTTCTCCTACTTCTCCCTCACAAGGCTTCTCGGACGATCACGGCAGAATTAAAGCTAGCCCTCTCGCCCGCAGTATGGCCAGAGATAGAGGCATTGACCTCAGAAATGTAAAGGGCTCCGGCGATCAAGGTAGAATTGTCCGAAGAGATATCGAAGACTTTAAGGGGGCTCCTCTTCCTAGCCTAAACCACTTTGCCGGTGCACCTGCCGGGGTGGAATCTTCCAGAGATGAAAAGGTGAGCCAAATGCGCAAAACCATTGCGCGCCGCCTTGCAGAAAGCAAGTTTACCGCACCCCACTTTTACCTCACCATGGATATGGACATGGATGAAGTGGTAAAGGCACGCAAAGCCATCAACGAGCGCTTAGATACCAAGGTGTCTTTCAACGATATCGTAATCAAAGCCGTTGCTCTAGCCCTTAAAAAACACCCGGAAGTCAACGCGTCTTGGTTGGGAGATACCATTCGCTACCACGAACACGTACACATGGGAGTTGCCGTAGCCGTTCCCGACGGATTGGTGGTGCCTGTGATTCGACATGCCGACCAAAAAAGCTTGGTACATATAGCCTCCGAAGTACGTGATTTTGCCGGCCGTGCCCGCGAAAAGAAAATACAACCCGACGAAATGCAAGGAAATACCTTCTCCATTTCAAACTTGGGAATGTACGGTATTGAGGAGTTTACGGCCATCATAAACCCACCCGATGCTTGCATTTTGGCCGTTGGCGCCATACGTCAAGAGCCGGTGGTGAAGGATGGGCAAATTATGGTAGGCAACCGCATGAAAGTTACCCTTTCCTGCGACCACCGTGTAGTAGACGGAGCCAAAGGCTCCGAGTTTTTGCGCAGCCTTAAAGGTATGTTGGAGCAACCTCTCATGATGCTGGCCTAATGGCTTTTCTATTGCTTTTCGACGTCTCAGGCGGCGAATTCCTGCTCATTGTTTTGGTAATCATTATCTTTTTTGGTTCCAAAGGCATACCGGATATCGCACGAGGCTTGGGCAAAGGCATTCGTGAAGTAAAAGACGCTACCGACAGCATCAAAAGAGAAATTACCGATACCGCGCGCAAGGCCGAAAGAGATGCTAGAAACGAGCTGGACCAAACCCTCGATCAGGCCTTTTCCGACGAGGACTACATCAAACCTCCTAAGCCCAACCCTTACGACAGCGACTTCTCTACACCGGAAAGTTCGGAAGACGATGCTCCCCCAAGGGATGAGGACAAACCGCCGACCGAAGGATCCAACCCATCAAAAACAGAGTGACAAGCCCTCAATGACCTTGCGCAATGGCCAAATAGGCGCTTAAAAAGCAGAATCCCAACAGAATAAAAGTCCAATAGTAGGCCCAAGGCCCATAGCTGAGCCATATTCTTTCTTTTTGACTTTGCAACCAAAAGCTGCCCAGCAACCCCAGCATTGCCGAAGGGGTAAAAAAGGGAAATCCATACCACCACGCAAGGAAAGGACTGCTCATAGCCAATAAGCTCACCATGGGCAAAACCATACGCTCAACTCCCGAAAACGCTTGCGCTTTTTTGCCATCTGCCACCTCCTTGGCCACCACTTCCGCCGGAATTTCCAAGCCACGCTCTGCCAATACCAAACGAGCTAAAGCTAAGTTTTCCTCGCCCCATTCTTCCGATTTCCTGAAAATTTCAATGAGCTCCAAATCCTTCATGGACCAAAAGGGATGATTTTTTGGAGGCGTTCCCAACAGTTCCGGCAAACGTTCCCTCAATACAGCAATTTCTTCTGCCAAAACATACAGCCATAGCACCGGCGGAAAAGGTCCCCGGCCCGTAATGGCGTCAAAAGGCCTGTTTTCTATCCGGATTCTTACCGAAAACCCTTCATCTTCAAGTAGTTCTTTCAGCGAATCGGCATTTTCTTTTACCTCATACCTGCCGACCAAATGCCAATGTGCCATAGCCTTTATTTTTTTGGGGGGCAACCGGGCTGTCAGCTATACGCGCCTGCGGCAACAAGGGGTGGCAGCAACCCAATGTCGGGGCTTGCTGCGCGCCGCCGCGCCTTTGGGGCTGCCACTCCCTGTTGCCGCAGCCGGGTGCCGCTTCCATCCCTGCCCTAAAGATTATGCGCTGAAAACTCAATGCCTGCCAAGGTTACATTTGCTCAGGAGCCTCCATACACAACAGGCTCAAGGTCTTTGCCAAATGGTCCGCTACAACCTTGGTTAAGGCCAATCGGTAATCCCTTGCTTCGGTATCTTCTGCTCTTAGAATCGGATGGTCGTGATAAAAACTACTATAGGCCGAGGCCAACTGGTAGGCGTAGTTGGCCATTTCAGAGGGACTATAGTTCCGCGCTGATGCGGACAATATTTCTGGAAAACGACTCAATAAACGCACCAATTTCCATTCGGCAGCATCCGGGGAGTAGTGTCCCGACAAAGAGCTGTTTAAAAACTCCAAACCGGAAGTGGAGGCATTGCGCAAAACCGAACAACAACGGGCATGCATGTATTGAATGAATGGACCGGTATTTCCTTGGAAATCAATGCTTTCTTTAGGATTAAACACCATGCGCTTTTTAGGATCCACCCTCAAAATAAAATAGCGGAGTGCACCTAAGCCAATAGCCCTCCATATTTGCTGTTGCTCCACCTCATTCAACTGGTTGAGTCGTCCTTGTACAGAAGCTTTTTCGCGGGCAATATCCGTTACGGTTTCTATTAAATCGTCGGCATCTACCACGGTGCCTTCCCGGCTTTTCATTTTCCCGGTTGGAAGTTCTACCATGCCGTAAGATAAATGGAACAGCTGGTCGGAGGCTTTAAGACCCAAACGCTTTAAAATTTCAAAGAGCACCTTAAAATGGTAGTCTTGCTCGTTTCCCACCACATATATGGCACGCTCAAAATCAAAATCTTGCTGCTTTTGATAAGCCAGGGCTATATCTTGGGTCATGTACACCGTGGTTCCATTGCTGCGTAAAACCAGTTTTTCATCCAGACCAATTTCGGTTAGGTCTATCCAAACCGAACCATCTTCTTTTTCAAAAAACACCCCTTTTTTGAGGCCTTCATGTACGGTTTCTCGCCCTAAATTATAGACGTCGGATTCGAAGTATACTTTGTCAAACTTTAGGTCAAGGGCTTCAAAGGTTTGGTTGACTCCCTGGTAAAACCAGTCGTTCATTTTTTGCCAAAGAGACCGAACTTCGGAGTCACCTTTTTCCCAGGCAATGGTTAATTCGTCTACTTTTTGAGCAATAGGTGCCTGCTTTTGAGCTTCTTCTTTGCTTAGTCCTTTAGCTATTAGGGCTTCGGTTTCCTCCTTCCATTGGCGGTTGTACTCCACATAGTATGCGCCAACAAGCGCATCTCCTTTCATTTTTGCTTCCTCCGGACTGAGTTTTTCCTTGCTCTCCAAATAGGCTGCCATAGACTTGGAGATGTTGGTGCCCCGGTCGTTGAATAAATTGGTGCGGACCACGGTATGTCCTTTGGCTTCTAATATTGAGGCTAAAGAACTTCCCAGAAAGATGTTGCGTAAATGTCCTAAATGCAGTGGTTTATTGGTGTTTGGCGAAGGATATTCCATAAGCACCGTGGAACGACTACCGGGAGCTTCAAATCCGGCTTTGGGATGTTTCAGCAACCATTCGAGCGCCTCGTTCCAGTATGCTGCCCTTAGCTTAAGATTCAAAAAACCGCGCACGGTTTGGTAGCTTTCAATGGCGGGTAGACTAGCCTTGAGTTGTTCTCCCAAAACTTGGCCCAGGTCTTCGGGGGACATGCCCAAAGGCTTTAAGTACGGAAACAATACCACCGCAAAGTCCTCATCCATTTCGTTGGGTGGCAATTGCACCTGTGGCTGTTTTAGTTTTTCGGGAATATGCCACGACTTTTCTTGAGCCAAGGAGGCTATGACTTTTTCCGCTTCAAGGGCAATACGCTCCACAATTCTTTCCATGCGGTAAAGATACAGGCCTAATGCATTTAAGGTTCCAATTTTTAGCAAATTTTAGCCGCAAGTTTTACCTCTATTGACAGGCTTTTATGAAATTCGTAGCATGAAATTTAATCTCACCGACGTTACCCGTCTAATCCGAACTCGACGAAGCATTCGTCCGGAGCAGTTGCGCAACCGAAAGGTACACCGCGATCAGTTGGAGTTGATGTTTGAGGCTGCCAATTGGGCCCCAAATCATGGAAAAACCGAACCTTGGCGTTTTAAGGTGTTTCAAGGAGAGGCTTTGCAAGCGCTGCAGCAACAGATGGCGGATGTATACAAAGAGGTGAGTGCGCCCGATGCTTTTTTACAGTCCAAATACGAACAAATTCAGGCTAGAGCGCAAAAGGCTTCTGTGGCCATTGTGGTGTGGATGAAACGTCAGGAAAGCGGCCGAATTCCCGAAGAAGAAGAGATGATGGCAGTAGCTTGTGCCGTGCAGAACATGAGTCTGGTAGCCACGGCTTATGGCATGGGGCTGTTTTGGTCTTCCGGAAAAGTGGCCTATGCGCCTTCCTTTGCCAAGTATCTGGGTATTGAATCTCCTGATCGGGTGTTGGGGGTGCTGTATCCGGGCTATCCGGAGGAGGAGTGGCCCGAAGGCAAGCGCAACATTTGGATGAACAAAGTAGAGTGGAACGGCTTTTAACAAAAAGCCCCCATCCCTTCCTTTTTTAGCCTTTTCTTGGGGCACGGTTGTTTTTGCTTTTTTGGGGATTTGGATTTTGGGCAAAGGGCTGGGGATGAAAATCAATACCCCGGAATGTTTAAGTAAATAGATTTTTTTGCAGGAGAAGCATTGCCCTACGGAGCTTAAAGCGCCCCGATGGAGTCGGAAAGCCCAGAAATTGGAGGCCCGGCTCGGCTTAGCGGGCGGAGGCTGATTCCCTTGGTTTGGAGAAGCCCCCGCACCACTTAGCCGGCCGTGGCCTCCAATTGAGGACTTGGAGACGGAAGCGGAAAAGGCGCCCAAATACTTTAAATGCCCTAAGCTAAAAATTAGCGCTTCTAAAAGCCTCTCATTTTTTAAGGGTGTATTTAGCCGAAATATTCCGGAGCGTTGCCGGGCTTCCATTTGATGTTGCAGCCTATGCTCGGTTTTTGCTCTGAGGGGATTTCGCTTTCTTCCAACAGGTGCTCCACGGCTTGGGCAAGGTCAGCTCCGGTAACGGCTGTATCATTCTTTGGCCGCGCATCATCGAACTGGCCGCGGTAAACGCAGGAAAGTGCATCGTCAAACAGCATGAAATCGGGAGTGCAGGCCGCAAAATAGGCTTTGGCGGTTTCTTGCGATGCGTCGAATAAATAGGGCCAATCAAAGCCATATTCTGAGGCCAGATCCTTCATTTTATCGGGGCTGTCTTGCGGGTATTTCTCTACATCGTTGCTGGAAATAAAGACAATTCCCAAGCCCAGATCTTGCCATTCCGTGCATAAATCTACCAATTTGGGCAGGATATGAATTACGTAGGGGCAGTGGTTGCAAATGAACACCACCAATAGACCTTTTGGACCTACGAGGTCTTCCGGGCTCCATGCTAAGGATCCAATGGTATCGGGCAATTCAAAGTCAGGTGCTCTAAATCCCAAAGGAATTTGGTGTGTAGGTGTAGCTGCCATATATTGATGTTTTCAGCTAAGGTACGACCATTGCTTAAGACGGGCATCATGTGCTTCTTGGCAAAAGTGGCATAGCCAGTTCTGCAGCATTTGGAATCCTCCGGGCGTCATTACCGATTCGGGGTGAAACTGCAGCACGGTCCACGGCTTGCTTTGATGCACAGCGGCCATGCAGGCTCCATCTGAGGTGTGGGCCAGGATCTGCCATTGCAGCGGATGCATTTGTTTAAAGGCCCAGCTATGGTAACGGCCTACTTGGATGGGAGCCTTTATGCCTTGAAAAAGCCAATGGTTTTCATGCGCAAGTTGCAAGTAGTCTTCTTGGCCATGGGCCACCACCGGTAGTTGCTCTAAGTGTTCTCCGGTTAATTGCCCCAGCGCTTGCATACCTAAGCAAATGCCGAGTACGGGCAAATCAGCTGGCAGTTGCCCGAGGATTTCCATTAAGCGGCCCGAAGTGTTAGGCAATCCCGGTCCGGGAGAAAGTATAAGGGTATCGGCTTCAAAAACCTGATCAAAAGAGGGGGCGTCGTTTTGCCAAAGTTTTAAGGAGTTGTCGCTCAAAACCTCCAGGTAGTGTACCAGGTTTCCGGTAAAGGAATCGTAATTATCGATGAGGTGCAACTGCATACTTGTAGTGCAAATAGAGCCAGAGGGGGCCAAAGACATTGGCGGCCATTAAAAAGGCCAAAAGGGTAGGGGCGAAGGCTCCACTTTCCATGGCGGGCAACACGCGGGTTAAGTGTTCGCTCATTAAAGGCCAAAGGTAAAGCCATGCAGTGATTTCGAGTCCTTTGCCCAAAAGAAAGAGCCTCCACCATTTTTTTTGTGGATTTCTCCAATAAAACCACAGAAAGGTAAGGGTTGCAATGCTAACCAAAAAAAGTAGGGCCATGGGCAGCCTCACATCGGCAAGGCCAATACCTAAATAAAAGTCCAGGTTCATATGCATGAACCTATAAAAGTAAAGGTAAAGCCCAAGCATGGGGACTTTACCTAAAGCTAAAAGGATTGCGGAAACAGGCCGCCCTTTGAATGGCATATTAGTTCACGAACTTTTTGCGGTTGGCCAAATAAATGATGGGGAAAAGGGATTTTCCAAAGATGACAATAAAAATTCCGGCAATCATTATACTTTCGGTGGCTGCAGCCACCGATGGACTAATTTGAGCCATGTTTTTTTTCATCATGCTCACCTGAAAATCAAAGGTGATAATGGAGCTCAAAATGGTTAAAAGAATAACCCCCCCCTTGATAGCCATATACAGGTTAAACCCTTTTTGCCTGAGTTTAATCATTTGAATTGCCGCAATAAGCATAAGGACATTCAAAACCGGACTGATTACGGAGACGATTTTGGAAAAGGTAGGAATCATTGGGTTGGCCAAATTTGCCCAGCCAATTAATCCAAAAAGTGCGCCTAAGCTTTGAAAAATAATGGTCATCACAATCAATGCCATTAGGCCACCGGAGGCCTTTTCTTGTTCTTGTAAATCTATTTGTTCCATGGCTTTTTGTTTGTAACGAATTTAGGACAATAATTCATGGTTTTTTGGTTTGTTTTTGTGCTTTTAACCAACAAAATACCAACACACAGGCCTAAAATGTACACAGGCCTGGAGTTGTTAGCATGGAAGTGGAACCCATTTTTGGAAGCTTATCTGAAGCATAAATCTAAGTTCATCAAAAAAGCTTATTGGGATGGTGCATGTATTCCCAACCAGAGCTTACGTAAAGACATTTGGTCGGTACTTGGCTTTTTCATCGATTTGAATTCAGGTACCGCAAAATATTTGGAGGCACCGGGCTCCATTTCTACCTCAAAAGAAATTCCCAAACGCTTAAAGCCATACCTTGCTTTGCCCGGCATGAGTTCGGGTTGCCCTGTTTCCCACACATCTCCAAAGCGCAAACCGGCAAGGGCTGCAGGGCTATCCGGGGCTACCTCCACAATTTTGTTTCTTGTGCTATCGAATCTTATGCCTAAATTATGTTCCCAAACGCCCCAGGGGAAAGAGTAGCTTAAGGAATAACCCAGTGCTTCCAAAGATCTTTCAAGCAATTCGTCTAAACCCTTTCTTTGCTTGAGTACTTCATTCAAATACCAGGACGAATCCTTTCCCGATAGTCGCTCAATTTCAGCAAGGTAATCGGCTAGGGTATAGCCATTTTTTCGAAGGGTTGGATTGGCGTATAAGTGCTTCATTAGCCCTTGTATTCCTCCGGAGCTTGGATTATCGGTTAACAACCGAAGGTCTAGGATAAATGAAGCCAGAGCTCCATCGCTGTAGATGGACATTCTTCGGCCTCTTGCTCCATTTCCGTATCCATCAATCCAAGTACTATTGCCGGCTTCCAATAAATCCATTGCCAATCGCCCGGGGTTAAAGCTATGTCTTTGCCACCAGCTGCTAAGGTCTTTTAGTGCTTTTGACTCGTCGTAAAGTCCACATCTTACCAAAGCCATCTCCCCCATGTAGGTGGTTACTCCCTCGGCGATGAGCGACAAAGGCTCAGGAGCTTCTCGGTGCAAGGGATAAGGCATCCAAGAAGCCGGCCTCAATCGTTTTACGTTCCAAGCATGGTAAAACTCATGGGAGAATAAGGACAAAAGCTCTTCATAGCCTTCTTCACCTAAGCTTTTATCGGGGCCAAGTACACATAGATTATTGGTTTCGTGTTCCACCCCATGGTGTGCTTTTTGCCTGGTGGTTTGCAGCAAAAAGCGGTAGGATTCCACATCCAATCCTCCAAAAGCATTCCATTGCCATTGACAGCAACTGCCTAGATCTTTGGCAATTCGCTCGTTGTTTACCGGAAAATTTCCGATAACCAATAAAGATATGGAGCTTGGGGTGCCGGGGATATCTATGGAAAGCACATTTGGACCGGCCAAAAAGGGCTCGTCAACCAGCTGGTCAAAGCTGCAGGCTTCAAGGAAGACGGTATTTTCCTTCCGATGCGCCTCAAGCCCTGTAGTAAAGAACCACCCCTCCGGAATCTCGACTTCAAGATTGCAGGGAATTTGTGGCTCAGAGACGGACATTATGCACGCTTGTATGGGGTTTATTTGCAAGCGCCCTTCCATAGTTCGGGGGTCTGCATAACAGCTGCCGGCATTTAGCTCTCCAGCCCAGATTTCGTAGCGGATGCACAGTTTAGATTCCTTCCACACAAAATTCTTTTGGTCTAGGGTTTCCGGCAAGATAGGCTTGC
>CAZJFM010000034.1:0-23989 GCA_964545365.1 uncultured Candidatus Competibacteraceae bacterium
CTGACGCTTCGGTCAGGACAGGATTGCCG
Organism: uncultured Candidatus Competibacteraceae bacterium; assembly: GCA_964545365.1. Lineage (GTDB taxonomy): Bacteria > Bacteroidota > Bacteroidia > CAIKAF01 > CAIKAF01 > CAIKAF01. The sequence goes on from CAZJFM010000034.1 coordinate 30, forward strand.
CCAGAATAGCGTCGCATCAACAGTCTCGTTAGGGGATTTGGGCGCCTTATCCGTCTCCGTTTCCAAGTCCTCGGTTTCAGCCTAAGGGCAGCAAGGCTTGCGGGGTCCCCCTCGAAACTCGGGGGCCTCCTCAGTCCTTGCTGCCCTAAGGCCAAAACCTCCGGGCTTTCCAACTGCGCCGGGGCGCAAGGTCTTCCAGAACCAAAATCACTGAGCTCCGTCGCTACAGGTAAAGGGTCTCTAAGCCTTGTGCTTGGGCTTAGTTCCGGCATTATGGGTGGGCTACCGACGCTCCGGAGACTAGTTCTTTTAGGCCTTTCCAGCCTTCCCGCACGTTCATCGCTTTTTGGAAACCTTCTTTTTTTAGAATGGATGCGGCAACAACGCTGCGGTAGCCTCCGGCACAATGCACCATAAAAGGTTGGTCTTTGTCGATCTCTGGAAGGCTATTGGGTAAATCTTCCAAGGAAAAGTGCTGTGCCTCGTGCAAGCTGCCTTGGCTCCATTCGGAGGCTTTGCGCACATCCAGTATAGGCATGTTTTTAAGTAAGCTTAGGGCTTCCTCTGGATCCACACATTCCAAGGTTTCCACCGTGCTGTTCCAGTGCTCCAAACCTTCTTCTAAGTATCCTACCACATGTTCCAGTCCGACCCTTCCTAAGCGCATAACGGCCTCTTTTTCTCGTCCTTCGGGACAAACCAAAACCAGCTTTTGTGCCCAAGGCAACAAGTTGGCTGCCCATACAGCAAATTGTCCGTCAAGGCCAATAAAAATAGAACCCGGAATATGCCCTTTGCAAAAGGATTCGGTGCTGCGGACGTCCAAAATCAAAGCGCCTTGTTCTTGCAAAGCAGGAATATCTTCAGGCCGCAAGGGGGTTACGCCCCTCTCTAAAAGCTGGTCCGTACTGTCTATTAAATTGCGATTGGCTGCTGCTGCTTTGGCAAAATAAGCCGGAGCTTTGGGAATATGCTCACCTACCGCCGCAATAAAGGCTTCTCTGGATTTAATTTGTAATGCGTAATTGGTTTTTTTCTCTTTCCCAATGGTGCTATGTGTTTCAGGGCCAATGTTTTTTCCGCAGGCGCTGCCTGGGCCATGAGCCGGGTAAACCAAGACCTCATCAGAAAGTGGCATGATTTTTTCTTGTATACTATCAAAGAGCATCCCTGCGAGCTCCTCTACACTTCCGGAACCTCCGACGGCTAAGTCCGGGCGGCCCACCTCTCCTACAAACAGGCAGTCGCCTGTGAATATGGCATGGTTTTTGCTTTTCTCGTCCTTGATTAAGAACGAAAACGACTCCGGTGTATGTCCCGGTGTATGCAACGCATGAATCTGAATGTCGCCCAAAGCAATCTGCTGCCCGTCTTTGAGTCCAATATGCTCAAAGAGGACCTTGGCTTGTTCGCCTATGGCAATTTGGGCTCCGGATTTTTGCGCAAGCTCCAGGTGTCCCGAAACAAAATCGGCATGAATATGCGTTTCGAGGATATAACAAATGCGTGCGCCGTGAGCTTTCGCCGCTTCCAAATAAATGTCCGGTTCCCGAATAGGGTCAATCACAAGTGCTTCTCCTTTGCTCACCACCAAGTAGGAAGCTTGAGAAAGGCATTTGGTATAGATCTGCTCAATATGCATACAGGTCGTTCGTTTGGTCAAACAAGCCTCAAATGTAACAAGCCCTGCATTGCCGAAGCCCTTACTCGTTCTCATTTCTCACCAACATTATGGAAGGGCTTGTCTGTAAATAGGGTGTTAGCCCCACTAAAGACCGTTCTTCCCTTATATTTTAATCCTCAATTTTTAAGGCTACCTTTGCCTCCTTTATCTCAAGGCTTTAAGGTATTTTAACAGTTGCTAAGCATGGAGAAACCCGTACACATGAGTAAAGAACCCATAGCTATTGTAGGAATAGGCTGCCGATTCCCCGGTGGTGCAGCTAGTCCTGAGCAGTTTTGGAACCTTCTTGCCGAAGGCACCGATTGCATTATAGACGTTCCCAAAGACCGTTGGGATTACCGCCGTTTTTATGACCCCGAAACCGACAGGCCCGGGAAAAGCCACCAATTTCAAGGAGGGTTTTTAAAATTAAAGGTAGAGGAGTTCGACCCGCTCTTTTTTGGCATGTCTCCCCGCGAAGCTGCGGTGCTGGACCCTCAGCAGCGCTTGCTTTTGCAAACTACCTGGGAAGCCTTTGAAGATGCAGGTTTTACCGAGCAGCAGCTCAAAGGTTCTGAAACCGGGGTGTTTGTGGGCGGCTTTTGCCTGGACAACAAGCTTCAGCAGCTCGGTGCGCTTAACCGCGATTTAATTGGACCGCATACAGCAACCTCATCTACGATGGTTATGCTTTCCAACCGCATTTCCTATGCGTTTGATTTGCGAGGGCCTTCACTAAGTATTGATACCGCCTGCTCATCGGCATTGGTGGCTGCTCATTATGCCTGTACTTCCATCTGGTCCGGCGAAAGCGATATGGCCATTGCTGGTGGCGTAAACATTATGTTGCGCCCGGAGTATCCTATTGCCATGTCCAAAGGACAATTCCTCTCTAAACACTCGCGTTGCAAAGCTTTTGACGAAGACGCCGGCGGTTACGTGCGCGGAGAAGGCGTGGGTGTGGTGGTCTTTAAACCCCTCTCCAAAGCCATGGAAGATGGCGATTATATTTACGCTACCGTGCATGCCACCGGAGCAAACCAAGACGGCGCCACCAATGGCATTACTGTTCCCAACCCGGAAGCACAGGAAACCCTTATTCGTAAAGTCTACGAGCGAGCTGGAATTAAGCCAAGCGATATTCGCTACGTAGAAGCCCACGGTACTGGAACCAAAGCCGGTGACCCCGTTGAATTGTCGGCCTTGAATAATGTGCTCAAAGAAGGGCGCGGCGAAAACGAAAAGGTGTTTGTAGGCTCGGTCAAAACCAATATTGGCCACTTAGAAGCAGGAGCTGGAATCGCTGGTATTATTAAATCGGCCATCTCTGTCAACCGCAGAGAAATTCCTCCTCACTTACATTTTAAAAAGGCAAACCCTAATATCGACTTCGATAAGCTAGCGCTTAAAGTGCCGCTAAAGTTGGAGTCCTACCCCGAAGGCCCGGCATTGGCTTCCATCAACTCTTTTGGTTACGGCGGAACCAATGGCCATATGGTTATTGGAGACCCTCCCAGAGATTACCTCAAAAGGTTCCAGTCCAATGGGCATGTTGAACATCGAGAGCATTGGCTATTCCCAATTTCTGCCAAAAGCGAAAACGCTTTGCGTAGTCTTGCCGGCAAATATGTGGACTTCATAAAAGACAAAAAGCCAGGCTTGGCCGATTTGGCTTATAGCTTGGTTTGGCGTAGAACGCACCACCAACACAGAGCGACTTTTGTAGCCAAAAATCACGATGAACTCGTTGAGAAGCTGGAGGCCTTTGCTCGTGGCGAAGTGCTTGCCGGAGTAAACCAGCAACAAGCCTTAGAAAACCCCGAACTGGTATGGGTGTTCACGGGTATGGGCCCGCAGTGGTGGGCAATGGGTCGTGAGTTGTACCAAACCGAACCTGTTTTTAAAGCGACCATCGACACCTGCGATGAACTCTTCGTAGGCTATGCCGGTTGGTCCTTAAAAGAGGAAATGCTTAAGCCTGAGGCCGAATCAAACATGGCCGAAACCCGCATTGCTCAGCCTGCCAACTTCTTTATTCAGGCCGGCTTGATTGAAATGTGGAAGGCTTGGGGGGTAACACCCGATGCCGTAGTTGGTCACTCTGTCGGTGAGGTGCCGGCTGCCTATGTTTCCGGTGCCCTAAGTTTGGAAGATAGCGTACTGGTTTCTTACCATAGGTCGCGCTGTCAGCAAAAAACAGCCGGCCAAGGTACCATGCTTGCCATTGGACTTGGCGAAGAAGATGCAGAGTCGCTCATTGCCGAGCTAGGCTTGGTAGATACCCTTTCCGTGGCTGCTATCAACTCCTTTAGCGGAGTAACGATAGCAGGTACGCCGGAATCTCTTACCAAAGTGAGCGGGGCCTGCACCGAACGTGGCGTATTTAATAAAATGCTTACGGTAGAAGTGGCTTACCACTCCTATCAAATGGACCCCTTAGAAGAGGAGCTTAAAGAGTGTTTAAAATCCATTAAGCCCAAAAAGGCGAGCATCCCTTTGTATTCTACCGTTACAGGGACAAGAATGCAGGGCGATGAGTTTGGTGCCGATTATTGGTGGCAAAATGTGCGTCAACCCGTGCGCTTTGCTAAGGCAGCAAAAACCCTGGTAGAAGATGGCTACCGCGTGTTCCTCGAAGTAGGCCCACACCCGGTTTTGAGAACCAACATCAATGAGTGTTTGCAAGCCGATGATAAAAAAGGATTCAGCTTGCCTTCGCTCCGCCGGAACGAACCCGAAATGCCTACTTTACTCAACAGTTTAGGGGCGCTGCATGGCTTAGGCTTTTCTATTCGCTGGGATTCCTTTACCGAGCATGGACACTACGTTAAGCTTCCAAGCTATGCCTGGGATATGGACGTTTATTGGCAAGAATCAGAACGTTCTGTCGAAGAAAAGCACGGAGTACCCGGCCATATTTTCCTAAACAACAATTTACGCCAGCCCAACCCCTCTTGGGAAGTAGAAATCAACCGCTACTTGATGCCTTGGATGGACGATCATAAAATCGAGTCCATGACCGTAATCCCGGGGGCCGCATACGTTGAAGCAGGACTTGCATTGCATGAGAAAACTTTTGAATCGCAAGCCTGTACGCTACAAAACCTGAACTTTAATCAGGTGTTGGTGGTAGACGAAAAGCGGATACAAATGTTCCATACCACCTACAACCCGGATACCAAGGGGTATAAGGTGTACAGTCGCTACAGGGAGGACGACACTCCTTGGACTTTGCATGCCAGCGGACGCATGTTGAAAGAAACCGTGAGCCGTAAAATTCCGGTAGTTGATTTCGAAGCCATCCGCAAACGTTGTCCTCAAGAGCTGGTAGCCAAAGAGCTTTATCAGACCTTGACCGATAGAGGCTTGCATTATGGACCCTGGTTCCAGGGCATAAAAACCATTTATAAGGGAGGGACCGAAGTACTCGTTAGGCTGGAAGGAGACGAAAGCCTAATGGTAAATGCAGACAATTATTTGTTGCACCCAACCATTCTTGACTCAGGATTCCAAAGCATGGTGGCTATTGTGGGAGAGCTCAGCTCCAACCCCAATCCATTTGTGCCGGTATCTATTGATCAGGTGATTTTTTATACCAGCCCCGGGGAGTCCTGCTGGAGCTGGTGCCAAATAACCGAGGTAAAAGACAGTCAAATTAAAGGAGACCTTACCTTGTTTGATGAGCAAGGAGAGGTGTTGGTTGCCCTAGAGGGAATTACCCTTCAGGCCATTTCTTCCGGTGGCGATGAAGAAAACGCCGCCTCCGACGATTGGTTTTACGAGTATCAGTGGCAAAACACAAAGCTGCAGGAAGACAAGACTTTCCAAGGCAACTGCTTAGTGTTTGGAGACGAAAGTGAACGCAGCTCCGAAGTGGTAGAAGCATTAGCGGAAAAGGGGATAACCAGCATGTTGGTATTGCCCGGCGAAACTTACCTCAACGACGAAGTACTTTTCACTATTCGTCCAAACGAGGAAGCCGATTACTTGCAGCTTTTGGAAGATGCCGATTCTTTGGATATTGCCGGAATTGTTTATTTGTGGGCTGAGGCTCCCGACAGCAATAGCGATGGATTGGAGCCCAACCAAATCGTTGACCGCACCATGCCTGCCGTATATTTAGGCAAAGCTTTGGCACAGCGATGGGCAAGCAAAGAAATCCTTTGGGCAACGCTTTCCACCAATGCACAGGTGGTGGAAGAAGACGACCGCGTTAAGTCCTTGGAAACTACTCCCTTTTGGGGTTTGAAGCGTCTTATTTCCAATGAGCACCCCAACATTAAAACGGCCATGCTGGACATCAGTGAGGGGGACAAGGCCTATGCTGCTGTAGCCAACGAGCTGTCAGCAGGACTGCCTGCAGACGACGTTGCCTTTAGAAAAGGAGAGCGTTTTGTTAAGTCTTTGGTTCAAGTGGCTTATCAGCGCGAAGATATGGCCGGTAAAACCCGGAAAGTATCTACCGAAGAGCCGGTTAGTCTTGAGATTGGTCAAATTGGTCGCATTGACTCACTGCACCACGAAGTGACTGAGCGCCGAGCGCCTGAGGCTAAGGAAATAGAAATCCAAACCTTCGCTTCTTGTTTGAACCTTAAAGATGTACTTAAGGTTATTGGGCAACTTTCTACCAAAGCTACCAGCGGAACGTACTTTGAAAGTACCTTTGGTATGGAGGCTAGCGGTATTGTGACCCGCGTGGGAAGCGATGTAAGCGACTTTAAGCCGGGCGACGAAGTGATTTTGGCGGCACAAAGCGGTTGCCTCAAGAGCTATGTAACCGCAGAACCTACCTTTTTTGTGCGGAAACCTAAGCATATTGCTTGGGAAGACTGCCTAATGGTGGTTCCTTACATGACCGTATTGTACGGTTTGCGTGACAGAGCTCAACTTCAAAAAGGCGAGAAGATACTTATCCACAATGCTACCGGCGGGGTTGGTTTAGCTGCTATTCAGTGGGCGCAACATGTGGGCGCTGAGATTTTTGCCACCGCCGGAAATGAAGAGAAGCGTGAGCACCTGCGGTCCCTTGGAATACAGCATGTATTTGATTCTCGCTCTTTGGATTTTGCCAAAGACATTCGCGAGGCCACCGGAGGTTATGGAGTAGATGTGGTTATTAATGCCATTGCCGGAGAAGCCCTGTATCAATCTTTTGAACTGCTGGCCTCTTACGGTCGATTTGTTGAAATTGGAAAGCGTGATATTTCGGAGAACAATGGCCTACCCATGGCAGCCTTTAACCGAAACATTACCTTCCATGGAATAGATGTAGACCGCTTAATGATTGAGCGTACGCCGGTGGTGCAGGCCATCTTGCGCGATATTGAGCGGTATTACGACGAAGGGATTTTCTCAGCGGTAAAAACCTACAGTTTCCCTGCCAACGATGCCATAGAAGCCTTTAACTTCCTTGCTCAATCCAAGCATATGGGTAAGGTGGTTTTGAACTACAAAGACCAAGATGTTGAAGTTCCTATTCGCCAGGAAGTCCGCGAAATTGATCCCAAAGGCACCTATATCATTACCGGTGGAACCGGCGGCTTTGGTTTGGAAATTGCCAAATGGCTTTCTTCCAAAGGGGTAGAGCAGTTGGTTTTGGCTTCACGCAGTGGCCTTAAGAGTGAAGAAGCTCAAAAGGCTGTAGAGGCCATGGAGAGCAGAGGAACCAAAGTATGGGCAGAGCCCCTCGACATTACCGATGCTGCGGCTGTAAACAAAGCTATTGGCTTTATAAAAGCGGAACTGGCACCGGTAAAAGGAGTGATTCATGGAGCGGTGGTGCTGGACGACGGCTTCTTGGCCGACATGAACCGCAGCCGTTTTATGACCTCGTTCCAAGCCAAAGTTGGAGGGGCAATGAACTTGCATCGTGCCTTGGCCGATGTAGATTTAGATTTCTTCCTTTCCTTCTCCTCTATTTCTGCTTTGATTGGAAATAATGGTCAAGCGAACTACGTAGCTGCAAATGCCTTCCTGGATGGCTTTGCGCACTACAGAAGAGCCAAAGGGCAAGCCGCTACTACGGTAAACTTAGGTGTTTTGGCAGAGGTGGGTGTCGCAGCGCGCGATGCCAATGTAACGGCCATCCTAGAGTCCGGAGGAATTATGGGATTCTCGAACCGACAAGCCCTAGAAGGCCTTGAGATTCTTATTGAGCACCATCCTGTACAAGCGGGTATGTTTGATGTAGATTGGCACCGTTGGGCTTCTGTAAATGCAGGCGCCGCCAATTCCTCACGGTTTGTGAAACTGGTTGAAGCCAGCGGAGCATCCGGAGCCACCAACAGTGTGCTCGTGGAGCTGGGTGCGGTGTTAGGCGCTATGGCCGATAACGAACGCCAAAGCTACATGGAGCAAGCCATGGCAGAACAATTGGCCGCCGTACTTAAGCTTCCTGTGGAGAAAATTGACAAGTCCAGAGGCATTAACTTTTTGGGAATTGACTCCTTAATTGCCGTAGAGCTGGGCCGTGCTATAACCGGACGTTTTGGCCTTGACGTGTCTACCATGGAGCTGTTGAGTGGTCCAAATGTGAGTCAATTGGCCTCGATGTTGCTCGAAAAAGCAGCGGCTCAAGGCGTTATAGGGACCGATATCGATCAGCTGAGCGATGAGGAACTCGACGCCATGCTTGCCGAGGCAAAAGAGTAAACGACAACCTAGTACATGCTTATCGCCGTTCGAGACCCCATCGAACGGCGATTTTTTTTGATGTAAGGATTGGTTCATAAAAAGAGCAATGTTAGCTTTGTATATTAAAAATTTGTATCTTGCACCTTAAGGTTCATAACTAAGGTTAATAACAAACACATGAAACGTACCACTACTACATTTTTAGCAGCCCTCATGGTAACCGGTACCGTGGTGGCCCAAACAGGTAACCGCGCTGTAGACAACAGCGATTTTAAGCGTCCTGCCAATACCATTCAAAAGCATGCCATTACGGTGGACCCTAACAAGGCACCAAACACAGAAACGGTATTTTTGGATTATTGGGAGTACGATGCCCAGTTTTACACCATGGAGCAATTTGTCACCAATATGAATATGTTGGATACCGCTCAAGGTGAGTTTGCACGTGTATTCGCCAACTACGACACCATCGTTGGCAGTACCGATTTTGTTACGTTTACTCCCTACACAAAGAGCACCATTACCAACATGACGGTGGACTCTATCTTTTTTGTGCTGCACCACCAAAACAACGACGGCTTGACCGATACGCTAACCATGCGCATTTATGGTATGGGTAGCGATCAACGCCCGGATTTGGCAAACATCCTTTGGGAACAAAAATTGTTGACAGATACCTCACTCACGGGTCCCCCATCTTCTACCGGATATCCCATTAGCGTGATTAGCGAGGCACCAAACTTTACCATGCCTGCAGGCGTTACGGAGTTTGCCGTGGCTTTGGATTTCCGTGGAGCCGTTATCGATACCGTAATGATGCTCTTTGGGTACCCAACTTTGGGTAACGTTTGCGGAACCCCCGACCCCATGAACCCAAGCCCTACCCTTGAGCCGGTGCTTGGCGAGTTCTTCCCTTCTGCTTCTTACCAAGTGGTGCTTGACGATACCGTAGGAGTGAATGGAGGAGCAACTTCTATAACCATTCCCTTCATCAGCACCCAAACCAACGATTGGGCCTTGTATTGGTTCTTTGATTGCAACGAAAACGGAGCGGTCGATTATCAAACCGAGAACCCCTACCAGCACTGGGGCATTTGGTCAAAGGTTACTGTAACCTACGATCCTACACTTAACGTTTCCGACCAGGCAATGCAAGGTGAAGCTTCTTTGGCGCCAAATCCTGCTTCTGAAGCTACTCGTTTGAGCTTTGAGCTTCAACAAGCGGCCGAGGTTTCTTACACCATCGTTGATTTGGCCGGCCGTACCGTAGCCTCCAAGTCTTTGGGTCAAGTAGCTGCCGGTAACGTAAGCGAAGAAGTTAGCTTGTCCGGTCTTACCAATGGCGTATACTTCATGAATTTGAATGCCGGTGGACAAAGCTCCATCCTTAAGTTTATTGTGAAGCAATAAGTTACTTAGAATACCTGTAAAGGCCTCCCAGGGGAGGCCTTTTTTTTTGCCTGTTCCGGAGCATAATTTTCCCAGGGAACTCCGGGCCGCAGGGATGCCCCGGATGACGGGCCTGGGTGTGGAGCCGGGCAGGGGGACGTGGAGCGCAGCAAACGCCCCTGCTGCCCATGGCTACACCCCAGGGGCGGCACCGGAGCAGGACTAAGGACCGATAGATGCAAAGAATAAAGCTCGGAGCAGGGTGCCAAAGCCCAAATGCGTAACTTCGCCTTTGATGGGACGACTTGAGCAAATTCAGGCGCCGATTCAGGAGGAAATGAAGGACTTTGAACGTCGCTTTCGGCGTTCAATGAAAAGTTCTGTACCTCTTTTGGATACGGTTACGCAGTACATTGTTCGGCGCAAAGGCAAACAAGTGCGTCCGATGTTTGTGTTTTTGAGCGCCTGCGTGAGTGGTGGCATTCGCGAGGAGACCTACCGCGCGGCCATGTTGGTGGAACTCATGCATACGGCCACTTTGGTGCACGACGATGTGGTGGACGACTCCAACGAGAGGCGCGGTTTTTTTTCTTTAAATGCCCTCTGGAAGAACAAAATTGCTGTACTGATTGGGGATTATTTGCTGTCGAAATCCTTGCTCTTGTCGACCCAAAATGGAGATTTTAAGTCCTTAGAAATTATCTCGGAGGCAGTGCGGCTCATGAGTGAGGGTGAGCTTTTGCAGATTGAGAAGGCCCGGCGACTGGATATTAAAGAGGATGTGTATTACGACATCATTCGTGGAAAAACGGCCAGTTTGATTGCGGCTTGCTGTGCGGCCGGGGCGCATACTGCCGGCGCCGATACCGCTTGGGTAGAACATATGCGCTTGTTTGGCGAGTATACCGGCATGGCCTTTCAAATTAAAGACGACTTGTTTGATTTCCAACAAAGCAGCTCTATTGGAAAGCCCACCGGCATTGACATCAAGGAGCAAAAAATGACCTTGCCTTTGATTTATGCCTTGGAAAACAGCTCTTGGGCTACCAAGCGGTCCATCATTCGAAAAATTCGCAGGCACCATGAGCATCCGGATAAAGTGCAGGAAGTGGTGCGTTTTGTGCTGGAAAGCGGCGGTATGGAATATGCCGAACAGCAGATGTTGAGGTTTAGGGGGCAAGCCTTAGACTTGTTGGATAAAGCACCAGAGCTCCCAGCACGAGAAAGTCTTAGGGATTTAGTGCTGTATACTACAGAGCGAAAAAAATGAACCGCTTGCTTAAAAGCCTATACCGGAAGGCTTGGTTTGAGGGGCCGGACCAGGGCTTGTACCTAACCTACGACGACGGCCCTGACCCGGAAGGCAGTTTGGCCTTTGCCCAAGAACTGGCACAAAGAGGCATAAAAGCTACCTTTTTTTGTTTGGGCACAGCTCTGGAAAAAGTACCGGAATATCCGGAGGCTTTATTGGCTTTGAATCATTCTGTTGGCTATCATGGCTACGCACACCTAAGCGGCTTTTCCACTTCTCAGCGGGCATACCTGAGGAATTTTGAGCGTCCCAAAGGCTTTCCATCTCGACTTTTAAGGGCTCCTTACGGTAGAATCTTACCCGGAGCATATCGTAGGCTTAGTAGGGATTGGCAAATGGTGTTTTGGAGCCACATGCCGGGTGACTATAGGCCTGCGCTTGATGCCGAGGCCTTATGGCCTCATTTGGAAGCTTCTTTGCAGCCGGGTGCGGTGGTGGCGCTCCATGACCGTGGTGAGGCCTTGCAAAAGCAATGGAAGCTGTTGGATGCTTTGGAGAAAGCGATTGCTCAGCGTGGCTTAGAAGCAAAGTCACTTCCTATGGCCGAAAGAAAGTGAGCGTATACAGGTTCCTTTTGCTCGCGAAGTATGCTTTTTTCCACTTTTGGCGCTTTTGGTACGGGCTTGTGGGTATGAATGCGCCAGCGGCCATGCGCATACTCCAATGCGGTAAGGCTTTCGATCCAGTCACCTGAGTTTAGGTAGCGCACACTTCCGTTTTTGCGGTGCAGGTTTTTGTCGGCCGCTTGGTGAATGTGGCCGCAAACCACGGTGTTGTAGCCTTGTTGTAAGGCGTAATCGGCGGCGAAACCTTCAAAGTCGGACATAAATGCTACGGCTTGTTTTACGCTGTGCTTTATCTTTGCGGAGAGCGATACAGGGCCTTTTCCCAGTTTTTGACTCGCCCAATTTATGGCTCGGTTTAGGAGAATAAGTGCGTCGTAGCTTTTTCCTCCCAGTTTAGCCAACCAACGGGCATGTTGTATGCTGCTGTCAAATACATCGCCATGAAAGAACCAGGTTTTTTGCCCCTGCAGGTCTAGAACTAGTGTTTCGGCAAGCGTAAAAGAGCCCAAATGCAAATCCGGCAAACGACGCAGGACATCGTCGTGGTTTCCGGTCAAATAGACCACCGGAATGTCGTTGCTAAGCCATTTTACCAAATGCTTTACGACGTCCCAGTGGCTTTTGGGCCAATACCACTTTGAAAACTGCCAGGCATCCACAATGTCTCCATTGAGAACAACCATTTCCGGCTCGACGGATTTAAGGTAATCTAAAAGGGCTGTGGCGTGGCAACCAAAGGTGCCCAAGTGGATGTCGGAAAGAACCAAAACCTCCACCTTACGTTTAGCTTTAGGCATGCGTGTTTTGTTCGAAATTAAGGCCGGACTTTAACTACAGAAAAAAGGCAAAATGAAATCAGGGTTAACAAATGACCGGCTTTTTGAACAAGGCTTGGGGTGGTTTGGGCATTTTGGCTGGGAGCCACGAGACTTTCAGCGGAAAGCTTGGAAGTCTGCCATAGCTCAAAAAAGTGGGTTGGTAAATGCGCCCACAGGCAGCGGCAAAACCTATAGTTTGTTGGTGCCGGCTTTACTGTGCAGTTCGAACCGGGAGCCTAAACCGGGCAAAGGCTTGCGTATTTTATGGATTACACCCATTCGGGCTTTATCGCGCGAAATAGAACAGGCCACCGAACGTATGTTAAAGGAGTTTTTGCCGGAATGGCGCGTAGGTGTACGCAATGGGGACACGGGGGCTGCAGAGCGAAAAATGCAACAAAAGTCTTGTCCGGAAGTATTGATAAGCACCCCGGAGAGTCTTCACCTACTGCTGGCCATGAAGGGGTATCCGAAGTTTTTTGAATCCCTGGATTTTGTGGTGGTAGACGAATGGCATGAACTCTTGGGTTCCAAGCGTGGGGTTCAAGTGGAGCTGGCCTTGAGTCGTTTGCGGAATTTACGTCCCAAGCTCCAAACCTGGGGCATTACAGCCACCATTGGGAATTTAGAAGAAGGCCAATACGTACTGCATGGTGCCGATGGATTTGCAGATGCCGTATTGATTCGCAGCAAAGAAGCAAAGCCCATAGAAGTACATACCGTCTTGCCTGATGAGGTGGAGACCTTTCCTTGGGGCGGACATTTAGGGGTACGGTTGTTGGAAAAAATATTGCCCATTATTGAGCAGTCCCATACCTGTTTGGTTTTCACCAATACCCGAGCCCAGTCTGAGATTTGGTACCAAAGACTGTTGGAAGTGGCACCCGACTTAGCCGGGAGAATGGCAATGCACCATGGTTCGGTAAGCAGAGAATTGCGGCATTGGGTAGAGGATGCCTTACACGAAGGCAAGCTAAAGTTGGTGGTTTGCACAGGGAGTTTGGATTTAGGGGTTGATTTTAGGCCGGTGGATACGGTGATTCAGGTAGGCGGCCCCAAAGGGGTAAGCCGCTTCATTCAAAGGGCCGGACGATCGGGACACAGCCCCGGGGCGGTGAGTAGCATATATTTTGTGCCCACCCACTCCTTAGAAATTTTAGAGGGAGCGGCTTTGCGGGAGGCCATATCTGCTCAAGCTCATGAACGTAGGGTTCCGTATATCCGTTCGTTTGACGTGCTCATTCAATACCTGGTTACTCTTGCTGTTTCGGAAGGTTTTGAGCCAATGCAAACCATGCGCGAAGTGCAAAGCACGGCCAGTTTTGAGAGCATGAGTCTGGAAGAGTACGATCAGGTGTTGGATTTTATAGTTACCGGAGGTCCCGGTCTTCATGGATACGACGAATACCATAAAGTGGTGGTTAAGGAAGGAAAGTATGTGGTAGAAAGCCGTAGAGTGGCCATGCGCCACCGCTTGTCGATAGGTACCATTACCAGCGATCAAATGCTTCCTGTGGTGTATGTGGGTGGGGGTAAAATTGGTCATGCCGAGGAGTGGTTTGTTTCAAAACTCAAAATGGGAGATGTGTTTTGGTTGGCAGGAAAACCCTTAGAGTTTGTGCGCTTGCGGGATATGCAAGTGCAGGTAAGGCGAAGTACCTCCACTAAGGGGCTGGTTCCCAGTTGGCAGGGCGGACGCATGCCCTTGTCTTCGCAGTTGGGCAGCTTGCTCAGGCAACAACTTTCGGCTACTGAGGCCTTGCATCCTGAGTTTCAGGCCTTACAGCCTTTATTTGCTGTTCAGCGCGAACGGTCTTTAATTCCCGGCCCCCATCAGTTTTTGATGGAAAAAGTGCATACCAAAGAAGGCTGGCATTTGTTTTTGTTTCCCTTTGAGGGGCGTTTTGTGCACGAGGGCATGGCGTCCCTTTTGGCTTGGAGAATAGGAAGGCACAAAAACATCAGCTTTTCCATAGCCATGAACGACTATGGGCTGGAACTGCTGAGCGACCAAGAATTGCCTTGGGAAGCCTTGGAGGCATGGCAGGTATTTGACACTCAACATTTACTGCAAGACATACAGGCCAGCATAAACGATACCGAAATGGCCGGGCGAAAATTTAGGGACATAGCGCGCGTAAGCGGCCTGGTGTTCCAGGGTTACCCCGGTAAGACTAAGGCCGACAGGCATTTGCAGTCAAGCTCAAAATTGTTTTTTGATGTGTTTCGGGAACAGGCGCCCCACCATGTATTGCTGCGGCAAGCCTATGAAGAAGTATATGAATTTCAATTGGAGCAAGAGCGTTTAAGAGCGGCTTTGGAGCGAATACAAGCGCAGGAAAAGTGCCAAATAACCTTAGATAAGCCTAGCCCTTTTGCTTTTCCAATAATGGTGGAGCGCATTCGGGAGCGCTTTTCGAACGAGTCTTTGGAAGAAAGGGTACGTAAAATGGTCGTTACCTTTCAATAACAAGACTATTTTGTAAGTTTAGCGGAGTATAAGGGCAGACCACCATGCTAAAAATTGACGCGCACGTTTTTAATCCGTTCCAAGAAAACACCTGGGTTATAAGCCACAGTTCCGGAAACTGTCTGGTGATAGACCCCGGCTGTTCTAATACTCAGGAACAGCAAAGCTTGCTGCAGTTTTTAGACAAAAACCAACTCATACCCAACGAGGTTTGGCTTACCCATGCCCATATTGATCACGTGCTCGGGGTAGACTGGCTTTGCCGCACGTATAAAATCCCTCTGCGGGCTTCCAAAGCATCCCTTCCGCTTATTGAGTCTTTGCCCGATATATGCCGCATGTACGGATTTCCTCCCGCACACTGTCCCAAGCCGGATTACTTTTTTGACCATGCTCTTGGTGAGCAATGGTTGGGCGAGCATTTCGATGTACCCCACTTGCCGGGGCATGCGCCCGACCATGTGGCATTCGTTCATGAGGTTCAGGGGTTTATGATAAGCGGGGACTTGTTGTTTTACGACAGTATTGGGCGTTCCGATTTGCCCGGTGGAGATCACGAGACTTTATTGACAAGCATACGAAAAGGGCTTTTTTCTTACCCGAATGAGATGCAAGTTTATCCAGGACACGGGCCCTCCACTACCATTGGACGGGAAAAAAAGTTCAACCCTTTTGTCGGCCAAGCCTCTTAAAAGTTGATACCTAAGCGCTCGCTCCGGCAATTGCGTAGAATTAAGCAGGGCCGAACCAATCAACGCTCCAACGGTCTCAGGTTTTTTTATGGGCCCTTTTTCGGCCCTTCTCCATTCCATGTGTGTTCTTCCTTGGTTTTTGCTTTACGCTTTTTAATAAATTAAGGAGGGCCGAAAAACCCTGCCCTCCCTTCAAGCCCCGTTACCAAATCCTTTGGCGGCATAGTCCTTTGGGGCGTTTGCTGCGCGCCACGCCCAAACTCCTGCCGCCAATGGATTTGTTTTCCGGGGGCTTTACGTACCGGTCAGTGGGCCGGGTCTTCCAAGTTAGAACGGCTGAAGGCAAGCAGACGGTCAAACCAAATCTGCTTTTCCGGCTCATGGTGCAGCTCATGAAACCCACCTTCCATGGCCCAATACTCTGCTGCTTTGCAACGGGCTGCAAAGTCTCGACTTGCAGCTTCCGAGGTAATCCTGTCGGCAGTTCCATGGCCCAAAAGAAGGGGAATCTGCACCGATGAGGCTTTTTCCAATAGGGAAGCACCGCCCAAGTGAATGCTCAAAAACATGGATGCCGAGATTTTGTTGTGCACCAAAGGGTCGCTCTTGTAAGCCTCTACCACTTTCTGATCTCTGCAAAGCGCGGAAGTTTCCAAACCGGTGGCTTGGCTAAAGGAGGGCCAAATACCGGCAGCCCATTTGCCTAAGGCGACTTTCCATGCCGGAGGTTCAAAGGCTAAAGCCAGATAGGGAGCCGAAACCATGAGGGCATTGAGGGTGTAGCCGTGTTTTAGCTGCCAATGCAGGATTAGCTGCCCTCCTAAGCTGTGGCCAAAGCCCAGTACCGGAAGCCCGCCAAAGTCTTTTTGTTTGTGCTCATAAAGTGCTTGTATGTCGCCACACAATTGATCCAGGCTTGAGGCATGGCCTCTTTTTCCGGAAGACTTGCCATGCCCGCGTAGGTCAAATCCAAGGCACAGGCCACCCATGCTCATAAATGCCTTTCTAAGGTTTTGGTACCGGCCCGAGTGTTCTCCCATGCCATGCACCATCCAAAGCACAAAGCTTGGGTTTTCGGGACCTTCGGAGTTCCAATATAAAGAAGTCCCGTCGGGAGTTTTAAAAAAGCCTTCTTGTTGCATTAGCTAAGGGTTTCCATGGCTTTTACGGCCGCTCTGGCGGTGGCAAGAATGTCGGTTATGCCCGCCTCCATCATATAACATGGACCGGTTACTACTTTGTTTTTTCGATCGATAGATACTTGAGGGTTGTTCACCTCTTCCGAAGCCATGCCCAGACTTTCGAGTCCTTGGTGAATTCCGGCAATATCGTATGGGCTAGCAGCGCTTTGGGTTCCTACAGAAAGCTTAAGTTTTGCTTCCGGAATACCTTCTAAGGCTTTGCCCAAAACCACCGGAGCCATGCATAGGGCCACCATAGGTTTGCCAAGCTTCCATGCCTGCTGAATATGAGTTTTTAGCTCAGGAAGCAGGGTGCCTTCCGGGCCCTTTATGGCCCAGTTGCTTAGGTTTTTTGCTGCGCCAAATCCTCCGGGCAGAAAAAGGGCATCTACCTTAGCTACATCTAAGGCGTGTAAGGGCTCTATTTTTCCGCGTGTTATGCGGGCAGACTCAACAAGCACATTGCGCTGTTCTGCCATTTCTTCTCCGGTAATGTGATTCATTACATGCAGCTGCGGTATATCGGGGGCATAGGCCTGCCAGGTATGGCCGGCTTCTTCAATGGCCAATAAGCTAAGCACGGTTTCGTGTATTTCGGCACCGTCAAAGACTCCGGACCCTGAAAGAATTAAGGCAATGTGCATAGGACTTTATTTATGGGGTTATGTTCTGCTCCAACCAATGTATCAATTCCTCTTTGGAATCGAAAGCGCGTTCTGTAAAAAAGGGTTTTCCCTTTCCGGGCGGTACCACAAAAGTAGCCGGTATAGCCCCCGACCAATCGGGGTTAACTTTGGGAATCCAGGTGTTTTCTCCCGCAGCATTTAGCCAAACAACCGTTTGTTTCAGGCCTTTGTCTTTAATAAAGGTGAGAAGCCGTTCCGGATAGGCCTTTGGGAAATCCAGGCTTAGGTACCAAACCCGAATGGGACATGGTGTCCATTCCTTGGCAAGGGTTTCAAAATAGGGGAGTTCCTTAACGCAGGGGGCGCACCAGGTGGCCCAAAAATTAAACACCTGCAGCGTGTCTGATTTTTGCTGGCTTTGCGTTTCAAAATCGGCAAAATCCCATTCGGGGACTTCTTGTGCGTTAAGGCAAAGACCGCTTAGGAGGATACAAAAAACCGTTGTGTAATGTCGAAGAATGACCATATATCGGAGAAAGAGTTGTAAAGCGGTACAGGAGCGACGCGAATCACATTGGGCCATCTCCAGTCGGCCACCACATGGTTTGACTCCAAAAACTCAAACAGGGCACGGCCTTTTTCTCCGCAAACCAAGGAGGTTTGGCAGCCCCTGTGGTTTAGTTCATTGGGCGTAAGTGTTCCTAGTCCTTCATTCGGAAAAAGCGCTTTAAGCGCCTCTAGATTTTCCAAAAGGAACAGATTAAGTGCTTCCCGTTTTTTGTGCAGGTTTTCCAATCCGGCTTCTTGAAAAAGGGCCAAGGAAACACGCTGGGCCGCCATATTCATAACTGGAGCGTTACTTAATTGCCAGCCATCGGCACTGGGTTCCGGGTCAATCTTTCGTTCCATTTGGAAACGGTTGTTGGCTTTGTTGCTCCACCAGCCCTCCAAGCGATAGGGAGTGTTGCCGTGGTGTTTTTTATGTACAAACAATCCGGCTGTTGCTCCGGGACCACTATTTAGGTATTTGTAGGTGCACCAAGCGGCAAAATCGACCTTCCAGTCGTGGAGCATGAGTGGTACATTGCCCATGGCATGCGCTAGGTCAAAGCCAACGATAGCCCCTGCCCTATGGCCGGCTTCGGTTATTTCTTGCATTTGAAAGCGTTGGCCGGTCAGGTAATTTACGCCGCCCATCAAAACCAACGCCAATTCTTCGCCGAGGCCCTCAATTTGGTCTAAAATATCTTGGGTGCGCAGGTGGGTTTCTCCCTTTCGCGGGTGAAGTTCTATTATTTCCTGCTCCGGACTAAGGTTGTGCCAACGGACTTGAGAGTCCAGCATGTAAAAATCGGAGGGGAAAGAGCTGCCTTCGCACAGGATTTTGGTGCGCTTGCCTTGGGGTCTGTAAAAATTGGCCAACAGGAAGTGCAGGTTTTGAGTTAGGGAAGCCATAGGGGTTACTTCTTCTTCCATGGCACCGCAAAGCTCAGCTAGTCCGGATTTGAGGTCCAGGTGGTAGCTGTACCAGGGGTGTGGGCCTTCAAAATGACCTTCTACTCCAAACCTGGCCCATAGGTCCAACTCCTCATGTATGGCCTTTCGAGCATCTGTAGGCATGAGGCCCAAGGAGTTGCCGGTAAAGTAAATGGCCGGTACGCCTTTAGGTTGAGGCCACTCAAACCGGCTTCTGAAACCTGCTAAAGGGTCTTCTGAGTCAAGTTGTTGAGCTTTTTTCCTAAGGGCTTCAGTGGGCATAATTCGAATTATTGAATAAAGAAATACCTAATCAAAACGCCTCCTATAACTGCCGGAACGGCCACAATAAGCCCATTACGGAGTTTTCGTTTGGAGGCTTGCACTTTGTAGCCCTCCACAAATAAGGGGTCGTCTTTAAAGGAGACATCTTCAGGGCCTGTTTTGAGTTTTTTTACGGGAATAGAGGTGTTTACTACCAAAAACAAAATGGCCGGCCCCGGGGCCCAAAAGTAGTTGAGTGCTGCGGCTGAGCCACCCGCAACCCCTCCGCCAATGTAGGAAAGTACAGATTCGTAATGCCTTCGGGCAGACCTGCGCCCGAAAATATAGGCGCGGGCTTCGGCTTCAGTCAGGAAAAAATCTCGGGATGCAGTGTCTTGACGATAAATTACCGTTTCTTCCGGACCTTGGTAGTAGCTAAATACTCTGAAAATCCACACGTCTTTTTCGCGTTTGGCTTTTTGAAAATAGGGCTTTCCGTCTTCTCCGTTGGGGTAGTCAACAAATCCTTTTTTGTGTTTTGCTCCGTTTAACACCATGCCGTTTGGCCAAGCGGCTAATACCTGTTCCAAGGGGTAGGTTTTGGCTTCGTCTTGTCCGTCCTGTTTAAATTCTACAGTGGTTTCGTTAGCACTCACAAGGGTTCCTGTAATCACAGCTTTTGGTTCAATAAGACCAAAGCCATCTACTGCGACCCATTTTTTTTCAAGGGTGCCCCCATTTTTTTTCTTTTTGAAAAGCTTGACAGGCTTCTTTTTGCTTTTTAAGGGAGTATAGTGCAACCGATCTTGTTCGGTATCGATTCGAACCCCCATAGCAGGCACTTCCTTTCCATTTATAAACAGCAAGGTGTCTTGGCCAAAAGCCGGGCTTGACATAGCAAGCAGGACGAGATAAACAGCAGCAGCAAGCAACTTCATAGCAGGAAGATAAATAATGTGATTAAAAGCTTGAAAGGGCACCAACAAATATGTTTAATTTTGCGTTTACAGAGAAACCTTCATAGCCCTGTTTTTCACATGCATCACGTAAATTTTGCAGAGCGCCACTTGGGTCCTGACCGGACAGAAGTACAAAAAATGCTTGAGTACATTGGTGTTGATTCAATGGAGCAGCTTATAAATGAGGTGGTTCCGTCCTCAATTCGCTTGCCAAAACCATTGGATCTGGACCGTGCCATGACGGAGCAAGATTTTTTGAGACATATTTGGGATTTGGCTTCCAAAAACACCTTAGCCCATAATTTTATGGGGCAAGGCTATTATGGGACATTTACGCCTACGCCCATATTGCGCAATATTTTTGAAAATCCCGGCTGGTATACTGCCTACACGCCCTATCAGGCAGAAATTGCCCAAGGGCGCATGGAGGCCATATTAAACTTCCAAACCATGGTGATGGAACTCACCGGTATGGATTTAGCGAATGCTTCGTTGCTAGACGAGGCTACGGCTGCTGCTGAAGCCATGACTATGCTTCATGCCCTCAGGAGCAGGCAGCAGGTGAAACAAGAGTGCAACCGCTTTTTTGTGGCAGAATCCGTGTTTGCACAAACCCTGGATGTGCTTATTACCCGGGCCGAGCCCTTAGGTATTGAATTGGTTTTGGGGAACCCCGCAAATTTTGACCCGCACCAAGAGGGGTACTTTGGCGTATTTCTGCAATATCCCGACAAAAACGGAACCATAAATCATTTGGCCGATTTTGTTGGCCGGTGCCATGCTGCTGAATTAAAAGTGGCTGTTGCTACCGACCTTTTGTCTCTTACCCTGCTAAGCCCTCCCGGAGAGTGGGGAGCAGATGTTGTGGTCGGCAGTACCCAGCGCTTTGGAGTACCCATGGGTTTTGGTGGGCCCCACGCTGCTTTTTTCGCTACACGTAAAGACTTTTCAAGGCAA
The DNA here is from genome assembly GCA_964545365.1 of uncultured Candidatus Competibacteraceae bacterium. Classification (GTDB taxonomy): domain Bacteria; phylum Bacteroidota; class Bacteroidia; order CAIKAF01; family CAIKAF01; genus CAIKAF01. Next base: position 21,036 of record CAZJFM010000034.1, read on the forward strand.
ATACCCGGCAGAATTATTGGAATAACCTTAGATCGCGACCATAAACCCGCTCTGAGGATGGCTTTGCAAACCAGAGAACAGCACATTCGCCGCGACAAAGCCACGTCCAATATTTGCACCGCCCAGGCTTTGTTGGCCATCATGGCTTCCATGTATGCTGTCTATCATGGGCCGGATGGCTTAAAAGAAATAGCCATGGACGTGCATAAAAAAACCTGTTTGGCTGCCGCAGCTTTGGAGCAGCTGGGTTATACGCTCCCCGAAGGTGATTTCTTTGATACCCTTAAAGTGCTACCCAACGACCATACGGAAGAGTTTTTGGCCAAAGCTCGGGCACGCGATATCAATGTGTATTTGCATAAGGACGGATCCATTGGCCTGTCTTTGGACGAAACCTCGGGCTTAGACAGCTTAAATGAGCTCATTCGAGCGTTTGCCGATGCTGCGAGGCAGCCTGCGCCGGTGTTTACCGAACAGAGCTTAGCATCGACGCAAATTAGGATTCCCAAGTTCGCACAAAGGCAAACGCCGTATCTCACGCATCCGGTGTTTCATACCCACCGGTCGGAGACCGAGCTTATGCGCTATATAAAGCACTTAGAAAGAAAAGATATTGCCTTGAACTTTAGCATGATTCCTCTGGGTTCATGCACCATGAAGTTGAACGCAGCCACCCAATTGGCTCCTTTGAGTTGGCCGGAATTTCAGGCCATACACCCTTTTGCTCCGGAGCATCATTCGGCGGGTTACCGAATTTTAATTGACAAGCTGGCCCGTGATTTGGCCGAGGTTACCGGTTTTGATGCGGTTTCCTTGATGCCCAATAGCGGTGCGCAAGGCGAGTACACCGGCTTAATGGTAATTCGCGCATTTCATCAAGCCAATGGAGAGCCTCAACGTAATGTAGCCCTTATTCCTTCTTCGGCGCATGGCACCAATCCGGCTTCGGCAGTGATGGCCGGCATGAAAGTGGTTGTAGTAGCCTGCGATGAGCAAGGAAACATTGATGTAGACGACCTAAGAGCCAAGGCAGAAAAGCATAAAGACACTTTGTCTGCTCTAATGATTACCTACCCTTCTACTCACGGTGTTTTTGAGGAGCGGGTAATGGAAATTACCTCTATCGTGCATGAGTTCGGTGGGCAGGTTTACATGGACGGAGCAAATATGAATGCACAAGTTGGCCTCACTTCTCCGGCGGCCATTGGAGCGGATGTGTGCCACTTGAATTTGCATAAAACCTTCGCCATTCCGCATGGAGGCGGCGGTCCGGGCATGGGGCCCATTGGGGTAAAAGCCCATTTGGCACCCTTCTTGCCGGTTCACGGCGATCAGGAAACCGGCGGGCAACAAGGAATATCATCCGTTTCTGCAGCCCCTTGGGGAAGTCCGCTTATTCTTATTATTTCTTATGCCTACATACGTTTGCTTGGTCCGGATGGTTTAAAACGTTCTACCGAAACCGCCATTCTGAACGCCAACTTTATGAAGGCCCGTTTGGAACCTCATTTCCCTGTATTGTATACCAACAATAAAGGCCGGGTTGCGCATGAGTTTATTTTGGACATGCGTGCCTTTAAAAAACTAGGCATTGAGGTTGTAGACATTGCCAAGCGGCTTATGGACTATGGTTTCCATGCTCCAACGGTTAGTTTTCCCGTGGCAGGTACCTTAATGATAGAGCCTACCGAAAGCGAATCTATGGAAGAGATGGGCCGTTTTTGCGATGCCTTGATTCAAATTCGGGAAGAAATTCGGGAAATTGAATTGGGTCAGAGCGATCCGGGGAATAATGTGGTGAAGAATGCGCCTCACACCGCTGTGGTTTTGCTCGAAGAAGATTGGTCTCGTCCTTACAGCCGCAGAAAAGCAGCGTATCCGCTTCGTTTTGTGGAGGACAATAAGTTTTGGCCTCCGGTAAGCAGGGTTGACGATGCCTACGGAGACAGAAACCTCATTTGCAGTTGCCTACCTATAGAGGAATATGCAGCTTTAGAAGGGTAAACTACGCAAGGTAAAATGAGCTTTACGCAATCCCGTGCCAGGGATGCGAGCGGTTAGCGCTGTGCAGCAAAAAAACAGACGTGCTTGGCTTTGGCAGGCTGACGGAGGAAGCCCTGACCAAGCCTTAGCACGACGTTTTTTTTGCAAACAGCCTAGAAGCGGGCAGCCCGTCCGGCACCCCAAAAAAACCTAAGGAAGAATAAGTTGCATCCAAACCGGTTCATGGTCTGAATAGGCAAAGTTCAAGTTCAAGCGTTTGGTTTGCAGCACCTGAACTCCCGGTGAAACCAAAAAATAATCGATGCAGGCTTCTTGGCTTGTTCCTTGCGTGTAGGGCGCCAGCAGCCAGCGGTTGGTGCTTTGCTCGGGGACAGCCCACTGCCAGTTGGCGTTGGGGAATTCTTTGGGTGCCTGTTGTACCGTCACCGGCGCATTTTCCATTGGTTTAGGCAGGGGTTTGTCGGGCGCAATTTGGTTCCAATCGCCACCCAAAAGCACCACATTTCCTTGTTCCTCTTCTTTGTGCAGAAAGGCCGCTAGGCTGTCCATTTGGTTTTGCTTTACGCCGCCGTCGTCATAAGCGGAAAGGTGTAAGTTAACCACCACAAGCTCTTTGCCGGAGTCCATAGGGAACCGCTGACTTAAGAAGCATCGATCGAGCATAAAAAGTCCCATTGGCCAATCGGCGTCGGCTTTGAGTCGGTAGCGTGTGCTTTGAACGGGTTGGGTGCGCGACAAACTGAGCAAGCCGCCTACCACTTTTCCGTAAGGCTCGGAAAGCGGTTGAGGCACAAAGGCTGTTTTGTAATTCAGGGCAAAGCTGTGATTGTGCCGGGGTAAAGCCTGACTAATGGGCACCACTTGGTCGGTATGGTAGCTGCGTTTGGAATTCCTGTCCACTTCTTGTAGGAGCACAAAGTCGGTGGAGCTCTGTTGGGCTAAAAAGGAGG
>CAZJFM010000035.1:0-23601 GCA_964545365.1 uncultured Candidatus Competibacteraceae bacterium
AGCTATCGGTTTATTAATCCTCTTCCGAAAATTAATCTTTCGATGCTTGCTTGTTATGTCAATTAAGTCAAAGATCGTCTGCCAATCAAAAACCCGTTGGTTTATCTTTTGGCGGGTGCAAAGATAATTACTTTAATTTAAAAAGCAATAGCTCTGCATTTTTTTTATCCCCTCGAAGAACATGTTCCCGATTGGGAGCGCAAACATACAAGCTTCCTTTAAGCCTCCAAAGGTTATAGATAACTTTCTACAAACAAAATATACAAGTGTCTGTAAAACAGTCAGAAAAAATAGTTTACGCTTACTCAGGATCGGCCAAGGCTACCGGCAAAACCTTTCCATTGAAGCAAACATTACCCTCCAGTACAAAAGAAGCAATCCATGCTGCCAACGCATCGGCATCCATTCCCTTGGCTGAATCCGGAAAGGCAGAACGCAACATTTCAGTCTCACAGGCTCCAAGAGCCAAGCCATTTACTTGAATATTGCTATCGACCAATTCTACTGCCCAACTTTCGGCAAAAGACATTAAAGCGGCTTTACTCGCACCATAAGCCGATAAGCCAGGATATTTCTTGGCACCGGCAAAACCCGACATACTACCAATCAACACCACATGGCCTCCTGGCCGTATCCTAGGCAATAGAGCCTTGGTTACTAATGCAGGCACGGTTACATGCAAACGCATCATTTGATCCAAATCCTCCGCTCTAAGGTCTTGCAAGGAAGCCTTGACTAACACTCCCGCATTATGAACAACAGCATCGAGCAAAAGCGATTTCACATGTGTTTCGAGCAAGCTTATGGCATCCTTCTCCAACAAATCAATACTTAAACCTAAAAAACCCTCAGGCTGATCGGCCCAGGCATCTAAGTTTCGAGAAACTCCTACCACCCGGTGGCCCTTTTTCAAAAGCGCCCTCGCCAAGGCATAACCTATGCCTTTGCCCACTCCGGTAACCAAGACCACTTTTGCCTCCTTAGCCATTTAAACGGCCCTCTAAATCTAAGCCATGTTGCTTGGCTGTTTCTTCGGCCAATGCATAACCTGCATCGGCATGGCGAATAACTCCCATACCGGGGTCGTTATGCAATACACGCTTTAATCGCTCTTCTGCCTCCACACTACCATCTGCTACTACTACCATGCCGGCATGAATGGAATAGCCCATGCCTACCCCACCGCCGTGGTGCAAACTCACCCAAGTAGCTCCTCCGGCGGTATTAACCAGGGCGTTTAGGATGGGCCAATCGGCTACGGCATCTGAACCGTCCATCATGGCCTCGGTTTCTCTATTGGGTGAGGCCACCGAGCCCGTGTCTAAATGATCCCTTCCTATAACAATGGGAGCTTTTAATTTCCCTTCCCTAACCAAGCGGTTGAACTCCAAGCCGGCCTTTTGCCGATCTCCTTGGCCCAACCAACAAATACGCGAAGGCAAGCCTTGAAAAGCAATCCGCTCACGGGCCATCCTTAACCAACGCATGAGGCCTTCGTCTTCAGGAAAAAGACGCTTTAAGGCTTCGTCCAACACATAAATATCTTGTGGATCTCCACTCAGAGCTGCAAACCTAAAAGGCCCCTTACCCTGACAAAACAAGGGGCGAATAAAGGCGGGCACAAAACCGGGAAAATCAAAAGCATGTTCCACTCCGCGGCGGTCGTGCGCTTGCCCGCGCAAATTATTGCCATAATCGAATACCACGGACCCTTTCTTTTGAAGGCTCAGCATCAACTGCACATGGTGGGCCATGGTATCCAAACTCTTCTCCATATAGGTATCCGGATCAGACTCCCTTAAGCGATTGGCTTCCTCCACATCCATATGCTCCGGAAAGTATCCTACCAATGGGTCGTGGGCCGAAGTTTGGTCGGTCAGGGTCTCCGGCACCACACCCCGAGCTATAAGCCGCTCCAGCAGGTCTACCGCATTGCAGAGTACTCCAATGCTTTTTGCCTCACCGGCAGCTCGATACGCCAAGGCCTGATCTATAGCTTGGTCTATGTCCACATGCTTCTCATCCAAATACCTTGTTTCCAACCGCTTGTCAATCCTCCACTCTTCCATTTCAGCAGCCAAGCACACTCCTTCGTTCATGGTAATGGCCAGCGGTTGAGCACCGCCCATGCCTCCAAGACCTGCAGTAACGTTTAAGGTGCCTTTTAAACTTCCTCCAAAATGCTGCCGGGCACATTCTGCATAGGTTTCATAGGTTCCCTGCACAATTCCTTGGCTACCAATATAAATCCAAGAACCTGCGGTCATTTGGCCATACATCATAAGCCCTTTTTTGTCGAGCTCATCAAAATGCTTCCAGTTGGCCCAATTGGGCACCAGCATGGAATTGGAAATCAGCACCCGCGGAGCGTCTTTATGGGTTTTCATTATCCCCACCGGCTTTCCTGACTGAATAAGCAAACTTTCATCGTCTTCCAGTTGCTCCAAAGCCTTAATAATTTTATAGAATGCCTCGGGATTTCTTGCGGCCTTACCCCGACCTCCATAAACAATCAGCTCCTCGGGCCTCTCGGCAACCTCCGGATCCAAATTATTAAGCAGCATGCGCAAGGCAGCCTCTTGCAGCCAGCCTTTGCAACGCAGCTGCGTTCCATGGGGCGTTTTAAACTGCTTTAAATCAATCGTTTCTTTTTGATTCACCTGTTCCATGCTTGCTATTTTTTAAAGAAATGCCGGGCTTTTTAAAACCGTAAGGGCAGTGACGGCAGCCATTCTTACAGCAATAACCGCGTTTTAAAAGGTATTGTTCGGTGAACACCAAATAGCCCTCCGGCGAAGTATAAGCGTCGCCGGGCTCCAACTGCGGTGCAAAACCGTAATAATCATCGGTCACCATAATGCAAAGATACAAAAAGGGAAAAGGAAGGTTTGGGCCGCTATCCGGCTATCCGCAGTAGCTTCCGATTGGCGCACCTCCCCAAGCCAGGAGGCTGCGGGGTCTCCTCCTAAGGTCGGAGCCTCCACCCCTCCGGCTTGGGGGGCGCCCCAAACGGCAGGCTACTTGCTTCTATCCGGGCGGCAGCCTCCCCGCCGGCCAACAAGCGCCTGTGGACAAATTGACGCCAACAACGATTCCTACGCACTTACAGCCTCTAAATTTGTAATGGGAAAATAGACTTTCTCCCTTTTCGTTTAAAGCATTATAGGTTATGCGCACATATCTTTCCCTCCTGTTTACCATGCCCATATTGGGTTTATTGGCTCAGCAAAGCCACAAACGCACAACGGAGGAGTACATCGAGGCCTATGCGGCCGCTGCCATTCAAAACATGGAGCAAAGCCGGGTACCTGCCTCCATTACTTTAGCTCAAGGAATTTTGGAAAGCGGCAATGGAAATTCCGATTTGGCCAAACAAGCCAACAACCACTTTGGCATAAAATGCCACAAGGGCTGGACCGGAGGCACCTACCATATGGACGACGACGCCCCCAACGAGTGCTTTAGAGCCTATGACGATGTGTTGGACAGCTATAAAGACCATGCCGAGTTTCTGACCGGAAGATCGCGCTATGCCGGGCTGTTTGAGCTGAAAATTACCGATTATAAAGGTTGGGCCAAAGGACTTAAAGCGGCAGGCTATGCCACCAATCCCAAGTATGCAGACTTACTTATTTCCCTCATTGAACGTTACCAATTGCACCAATACGACCAACCTGGAGCTTTAGCTAAATTAAAACCCGCCAAAAAAGAAGGAAGAACGGATGTGGAAGAAAACCGACCGCCTAAAATCGAAGTACCCGAAACACCGGGCGGCTTGGATAAGGTGGTTTTCGTGAATGGGCTAAAGGCCATTGTGCTAAGTCAAAACCGGAGCCGGCTTTCGTTTATGGAGGCCTATGAAATAAAAGAAAAGCACTTGCTTAAGTACAACGAACTGGGATCTTTGGACAGTTTGGAAGCCGGGCAAGTGATTTTCTTAGAGCCCAAAAGAGCTTCTGCAGCGCGCGGCAACGACTACCACACCGTTAAAGCAGGCGAGACTTGGTATTCCATAGCCCATAGCTATGGAATGAAAACCGAAAAGCTTATGAAAAAGAATGGTGCTTGGCATGGAAGTCCACTGGAACCGGGAGAAAAACTCTGGTTGCGTAAAAACAAGCATAAAAAAAGCCTCTTCTTCTGAAGAGGCTTTTACATATTTCCAATTAAAACTTAGGCGTCTTGCTTTTCGGCTAGGATGCTCACCTTGTTTCCGGACATTTCTACCACTCCTGTTTTAACAGGAAGTTCCATGGTTTCTCCACCGGAAGTAAGTACCCGAATATTTCCCGTGCTTAGCGTAGAAATGATGGGTGCATGTCGGTCGAGCAGCTCAAAAGAGCCATCGGAACCCGGAAGCTGCACCAATTTAGCTTCGCCTTGAAACAGGGTTTCGTCCGGAGTAATAATGGTTAATTCCATACTTATGCAGTTTCGGCAAGCATTTTCTCGCCCGCTTCAATTACCTCTTCAATGGTACCCTTAAGGTTGAAGGCAGCTTCGGGATATTGATCTACCTCACCATTAAGAATCATGTTGAAGCCTTTGATGGTGTCTTCGATGCTTACAAATACACCTTTGAGGCCGGTAAATTGTTCAGCGACGTGGAAAGGTTGAGAGAGGAAACGTTGTACACGGCGTGCACGGTGTACCACAAGCTTATCCTCATCGCTCAATTCGTCCATACCAAGAATGGCAATGATGTCTTGCAATTCTTTATAGCGTTGCAAAATTTCTTTCACTGCCTGAGCGGTGCGGTAGTGCTCGTCACCCACTACATCCGGAGTAAGAATACGGCTGGTAGAATCCAAGGGGTCTACGGCAGGATAAATACCCAACTCTGCAATTTTACGACTCAATACGGTAGTAGCGTCGAGGTGAGCAAAGGTGGTAGCAGGTGCCGGGTCGGTAAGGTCATCGGCAGGCACATATACCGCCTGGACGGAGGTAATAGAACCGTTTTTGGTAGAAGTAATCCGTTCTTGCATCAAGCCCATTTCGGTAGCCAAGGTAGGCTGGTAACCTACGGCAGAAGGCATACGTCCCAAGAGGGCGGACACCTCAGATCCTGCTTGAGTAAAGCGGAAAATATTGTCAATAAAGAAGAGGATATCGCGTCCGGCTTCAGCATCACCGGAGGTATCGCCGTCGCGGAAATACTCTGCGAGAGAAAGACCGGAAAGCGCCACACGTGCACGAGCTCCGGGAGGTTCGTTCATTTGGCCAAATACAAAGGTGGCTTTAGACTCCTTAAGTTCGTCGGCATTCACCTTACTTAGGTCCCAGCCGCCTTCTTCCATGGATTCTTTAAATTCTTCGCCGTATTTAATAATGCCGGCTTCAATCATTTCGCGCATGAGGTCGTTTCCTTCGCGGGTACGCTCACCTACCCCGGCAAACACAGAAAGACCTCCATAGCCTTTGGCAATGTTGTTGATCAATTCCTGAATAAGTACGGTTTTACCCACACCAGCACCACCGAAGAGACCAATTTTACCTCCTTTAGCGTAAGGCTCAATGAGGTCAATGACTTTAATCCCGGTAAAAAGGACCTCAGTACTGGTGGTTAAGTCTTCGAAAGCCGGTGGTTGGCGGTGAATGGAGTAACCGTTTTCGCGGCTCACCTCACCGAGACCGTCGATGGCATCGCCTACTACGTTAAACAAACGGCCTTTGATTCCGTCGCCTACGGGCATGGTAATGGGTTGACCGGTAGCTACCACTTCCATGCCGCGACGGAGTCCGTCGGTGGAGTCCATGGAAATGCACCTAACGGTGTTTTCGCCAATGTCTTGCTGACATTCCATAATAAGTTTTCCATGACCTTCGGGTCGATGGATTTCGAGTGCGTCCAGGATATTTGGGATGTCGTTTTCGTTGTCGAAACGTACGTCAATTACTGGACCAATGATTTGAACAATTTTACCTGTAGGGGATGCCATGAATTGTAGCTTGGTATGTTACGGTAATAAGTTTCCGGGCGCAAAAGTAAGAACAAAAGGAAGATAATCCTATGAAAAATTAAAAAGAGAAAAAAAAGAACTACAGAAGATCAAGGCCCCCGGATTGCAGCGGCAGCCTTTTGCAGCAGCTTGGCCTTTGTACCGGGCGGAGCCGGGCGGAGCGCCAGCAAGCCCCGGAGAAGCCCAGGTAAAAAGCCAAGGTGCAAAAAAGCTATAGCGGAAAGCCGGAAAAGGGCCCCAAAACCAATTTTTAATCAAGGTTTGTAATGTACTTGTACCTTTGTTTCATAATTGAGCAGTATGAAGGTACACCATGGGCGGGAAGGCTTGCCCTCGTTTGCACAAGCGGTAGTCACTACCGGGACCTTTGACGGGGTTCATGTGGGTCACCGAAAAATTTTGCAACGTATTCAGGAGTTGGCTCTGGGGTGTGGAGGGGAGTCTGTGTTGGTTACTTTTGATCCTCATCCACGTTTGGTTTTGTTTCCGGACGACAACGACTTACGGCTATTGAGTACGTTGGATGAGAAGCTGCGGTTGCTGGAGGCCATGGGTTTAGACCATGTGGTTGTTGTGCCCTTTGATCGTGCGTTTAGTCGGCTCACGGCCATGCAATATGTAAAGGATTTTTTGGTAGACCAGCTGGGTGTGCATCAATTGGTGATTGGCTATGACCATCATTTTGGGAGAAACCGGGAAGGGCACATCGGTCAATTGCGTGATTTTGGCAAGAGTTTTGGGTTTAGTGTTGAAGAAATTCCGGCACAGGATATTGATGATGTAAAGGTTTCGAGTACAAAAATCAGAAATGCCTTGCTGGAGGGGGATGTTGAGACCGCAGAAACCTTTTTGACCTATCCCTATGCATTGGAAGGAGTGGTTGGTCACGGCGAAAAAAAAGGACAGGGTTTGGGCTATCCCACGGCGAACATTCACGTGAGTAATCCGTATAAATTAATACCGGCCCGCGGCGTTTATGCTGTTCGGGCTAAAACGGCATTTGGTTCTGCCTATGGTATGATGAATATTGGTGTACGGCCGACCGTATCCGATGGCAATACAGAGACATTAGAAGTGCATTTACTGGACTATACAGGCAATTTATACGGCACCCATTTGCAGGTGGAATTTGTGCGTCGGTTAAGACCCGAAGTCCGCTTTGGTTCGGCACAGGAATTGCAGTTGCAATTGGCAAAAGACGCACAAGAAACCCGAAACCTATTTGGTTTATGATTCAAAAAACCCTCCATAGTATAGTCCTTTGGCTTGTGCTGCTGCTTATGCCACAGTCGGGGGTGCATGCCCAACTGTTTCGCGAGGAGCCGCTTTATACCGATTTAGAAATTGCCTTACAAAACCCCTTGCAGGTAAAGCGTTTGGCATTAACCAAGGAGAAATTTAAGCGGTTTCCAAAAGAAGTGTTTCGTTTTCCTAATTTAATGGAGCTGGACTTATCGCGGAACAAAATCCGCGAAATTCCTCCGGAAATTCAGCAGTTGAAAAAGTTGGAGGTACTGTTGTTGGAGCGTAACGATATAGAAGAGTTGCCTGCCTTTATTTGCGAGATGCCCAGACTCCGGCATTTGGATTTGCGCAAAAATGAGCTCTTTAAACTACCGGATTGTTTGGGTAAAATGTACAAATTACACCGCCTAATACTGGCCAGCAACCCTATATTTAGACTTCCGCCGGATTTTGAACATATGAGTCAATTGGAGTTTTTGGATTTAAGGAGCACCGACATTCATCCGGAAGTTTTAAAGGCACTGGGAAAGGCCCTGCCTGCTACGGAATTTTTGTGGGACTCGGATTGCAATTGCGGACCGAATCACTGAGCCTCCCAGCGGAGCTGAATGCCTCCCATAAGGTGGATTCCGGCTTGAGGATAGAGGTAATTCTCGGTGACCAATTCTTGATTTAAGAAATAGCTGAACGTGTATCCATTAGGTGCGTATAGGGCATTAAACATATTGTAAACACCCAAATTTAAGCGGCAGACCAAGGGGCCTTTTAGGGGCAATTGGTAGTTGGTCAGAAAGTCTGCCGTGTAAAAAGGATCCAATCGACGGTTGTTGAGTCCGGTGTTATCTAAAAACTGGGAACCAACGTATTTGTGACGCCATTGCATGCTCCAGCCTTTGATTGGTTTTAATTCCAGTGTTGCGGCTGCAAGCCATTCGGGAGAAAAGGCAATGGGAGTTTCCCCGAGAAAGCGCTGCTGCTGTCCCCCATTGTCAAAGTCATCTATAAATTCGGTGAAGTTTAGGATTCTGTTTCGGCTCCAAGTTCCGTTGACCTGCAGGCTCATCCACGGCAGCATTTGCCATGCGGCTTCGAGTTCTAGCCCTAGGCGGTAGCTTCGGTCTGCGTTGGTGCGTGTGTATGCTCCCACATCGTTTACCTGGCCGGTGAGGACAAGCTGGTCGGTGTAATCCATCCAAAAGAAACCTCCTTGCAGTTGGAATTTTGAGGACTGAAATCGGTAAGAGAGCTCCAAATCGCGGAGTACTTCTGCCCGTGGTAAATTAGCGGCGGAGTTTTCGTAGTCGACCCGATTTGGCTCTTTATGCGCTATTCCATAATACGCATTTATGCGGTGTTTGGGAGATGGATTAAAGGTGAAGCCAAGCTTTGGGTTTGGGAAAAGAAAGGATTCATCGACTTGAATGTTGGGGTTGTCCGGAAATCCAAAAATTCGGTACCTCAGGCCCCGCAGTTGCATATCGGCAAAAAGCAGCCATTTTTTTCCGGCGCCGTATTGGGCTCTAAAAAAGCCATTGTATTCCAGTTTGTCGGCGTTTTGGTCGTAATAGCGGGTTCCCGGAGGAGAATCTTGCGCAATTTCAGCCCAAATAACCTCGCCGTAATGGTCGTTCTGGTAATAATAAAGGCCGGTACCGCCGGTTAACTCCCAAGCTTTGCGTTGCCAATTGAGCGAAGCTTGTCCGCCCACATAGTGGTTGTCGAGCCAAAGTTGCCGAATGAGGTCACTTTGGCTTAGCGTATCTTGGCCTACCAGCAAAGGAGGCATTTGATAGGCGGTAATGTCTTGATCGACTTTATATTGTTCGTAATAGCCCCTTCCACGGGTATAAAAAGCGGCCAAATGCATTTCCAGTTCCGAGGAGAGCTTTTGGTCGAGGAACAGTTGGTAGTGGTCTTGCTGGTAATTGTCGGTTTCGTTGGCATAGGGTTGATCGCGTAATCCAAAATCGGTTCCGGCGCTGTTGAATTGGGGTTGATCTTTCCATATGGCTTCCGGCACGCCATACCAGGCTTGGTAGGTTTGTTCGGCTCCGGAGAAAATATTGAAGCGCAGGCGCGTATTTTCTTTAAGATACCCTCCTTTGAGGAAGAAAGACTTTAAATCGCTGAAGGACCTATCGATAAATCCGTCGGAATTGGTTTTAGAAAGCCTTCCTTCGACAAAAAAGCCCCCGGGAAGTTGGCCCGTGCCAAATTCGGCGGAATGGCGTAAGGTATTAAACATCCCTCCATCGAATCGGTAAGCCGCAAAAGCCTTGGGGTTAAATTCGTTGGTATTGATGTTTATGGAGGCTCCAAATGCGCCGGCTCCTTGGGCAGAAGTACCCACACCTCGTTGGATTTGGACCGAATTCATGGAGCTGCTTAAATCGGGCATATTTACCCAGAACACGCCCATGGATTCCGGGTCGTTGATGGGAATTCCATTGATGGTAACGTTGATTCGGGTTTGGTCGGTGCCGCGAATTCTAAGACCGGTATAGCCAATGCCGGCTCCTGCATCGGAATGGGTGACCACAGAAGGGGTTTGGTCAAGGAGCATAGGGAAGTCCTTGCCGTAATTCAGCGCGTCTATTTGGTTTTCGCTGAGGTTGGTTTGAGCAACAGGTTGGTAAGATTCGGCGCGCACGCTAACCAATTCAAAGGAGGGGGCTATAATGGTGGCCGGAGCGAGGCGCAATTGGAGAAAGGTGGGGTCTCCGGGGAAAAAGCGGACTGTATCGGTTTGGTAACCAAGGGACCGAAGAATAAACTTAGCGGTATCTTTTCCAGAAGCAAGCGCAAACTTTCCTTGCTCGTTGGTAAGGGCGAAGCGAAAACCACCAAGCTCTTGGAGGGTAACTCCGGACAAAGGCTTTTCGGTTTTAGCATCGAACACTTGTCCGTTCCATTGGGCATGAGTATTGGTCAAGGCAAGACCAAAGCAGAGCATGCATGCGGTTTGGCGCAACAGTTGCATAGCAAATCGTTTAAGCACCCGAGGGTGCGGTTCCACAAAAAGCGGTAAATGGAGTTGCATTTACCTTTACCTACGCCGGCATTACCCGGATCAGGTTCTGTCCAGAAAGGACGTCGGGTATAATCTCAGCCTAAAAGGCACCCCGAGGTGCAATGCGCACATTGCGGTTCAAAAGTAATGTATTCGGGATAAAAAGCAATACCTAAAGGGTGCTTATGGAACTCGGGAGCGATGGCAGATGGTAGCGCAAGAAAGGGAAAGAAGGTTCCTGCGTATGGTTTAGAGCTATGGAATTAGACCAAAGGAATGATTGAGACCGTTGACGCGTTGCTATTCTGGCGGCGATCCTGTTCCTGACGCTACGTACTGACGCTACGGTCAGCATCTTCGAGTCAGGATTATAAACCCTGACGCTGCGGCCAGGCGTCCTCATTTACAACAAGTAAACTATTGCCTGTCCTGACCGAAGCGTCCGGAGACTTTTAATTTGATCGTGCCTTAATTCGAACCGACGCTGCGGTTGATTTCAAAGACCCCTGACGCTGCGGTCAGGACAAAAGCTTGAAAACACAACGCGTCAACGGTCTCTGATTGTTTGAAAAAGAGAAAATAAAAACCAAAATGGTCTATCTTCGTTTTAAAGCCATTGAAATTGAATGCATGAAATTAGAAGAGGCACTAAAATCTAGTTTTGCCAGCGAGGGAATCAAAGCCTATTTGAACGTATTGTACACCTCTGAAACCCTCGGATTAATCATTGCTCGCTTTTTAAGAAAGTGGGGTTTATCGAACCAGCAATACAATATTCTAAGGATACTGAGGGGAAGTAAAGACCAACCTTTGCAGGTGAAAGAAATTTCGGTGCGTATGATTCACCGGAGCAGCAATACCACACGGATTATAGATCGTCTGGACGGCAAGGGGCTTACCTGCCGCGAGAATTGTCCGCACGACGGTCGATCGCAATGGGTGCACATTACTAAGAAAGGCCTGAAGTTATTGGAAGAAATTGATGCGGAGATGGACAAAGGCTTTCCTGTAGAAATGTTGGATGAGAGAGAGTCCAAACAGTTGAATGAGTTATTGGATAGGTTTAGAGGGTTGAACGAGACCTAAAAAAAAGGCCGCTTTGCGGCCTTTTTTTTACAAGGATTTCTTAGCAAGATAGAAATCAACCATGTCTATCTCCTTATCGGCCAGACGGGCATCTAAATCTTCCAAGGTTTTTGGTGGGGGTACGATTACGGGGTCACCCGGTTGCCAATCTACCGGCATGGCTACTTTATGTGCATCTGCGGTTTGGAGTGCTATTAAGGCTCTAAGTATTTCGTCCATATTTCTACCCACATTTAGGGGATAGTACATAATGAGCCGAACTTTTAACTCGGGGTCAATAAAAAAGACAGCACGCACCGCAGCGGTTTCGCTCTCGTTGGGTTGAAGCATGCCATAGAGTTTAGATACGCTCATATCCAAATCGGCAATGATGGGGAAATCCAGATAGACCCCGGTTTTTTCGCGTACGTTTTGAACCCAAGCAATATGGCTATGGATGCTGTCGATGGAAAGCCCGATAAGTTGGGTATTCAGGTGCTCAAACTCCTTTTTGCGTTTTGCAAAGGCACTCATTTCGGTGGTACACACCGGAGTAAAATCTGCAGGGTGCGAAAACAGGACGAGCCATTGTCCTTTGGCGTAATCATGCAGGTTCAATTTACCTTTGGTGGTGATGGCCTCAAAATTTGGGGCAATATCTCCAATGCGGGGCATTGAAATTGGGTTTGTATGGGTTTCGTTGGAATCCATGATGATGTATTTAATTCGTTGGTACAAATATCCAACCTCCTTTTGGAAGCAGTCGTGATGCTTGTCACCAAAAACCTCCGCATAAACATAAAAAGAGGTACAAAAATGTAAGCCTTCCATTCCGTTGACCTATGGAAAGAGTCCTATATTTGAGCTATGCGCAAATTATCCGCCTTACTGTTCCTTGGCGCCTTGCTTTTCCATAGCGGGTTACACAGCCAAAGCCTTAGTTTTTCTCAAGCCAAATTGGTGAGCCAAACCGAAACGGTGCCCTCGGGTAGGGTTTGGAAAGTGGTGAATATATTGCCTTCGGCGCGATTGACTACGACTACCTTCAGTTCGGGCGGTTCTACCCGAGATTTTATCCTTACCATCAATGGCCAAACCGTTTATTATTTAAGTGCGGAATCCAGAGGGAATTTGAATGGCAATGGCCAAACCGGCATAACTTCGGTTACGGAAAGCATTGGCCAGGCTCCCATTTGGTTGCCGGCGGGAACCACGCTTGGGGCAGGGATTAATGTGCATTCAATTTCGGTGTTGGAGTTTGTTGTAAATCCTTAATTCACGGAGATATGAACAAGCCTCTGCAGCCACAGGCACCGAATGCTACAGCAATTCTCATTTTGGGCATATTGTCTATAGTACTTTCTTGCCTTGGTGGGGGAATTGTGGGTTTGGTTTTGGGCATAATTTGCTTAGCCTTAACGGCACAATCCAAGCGACTCATTCGTGCATCTGCGGAAAGTTATGATGAAAGTTCTATAAAAAATGTGGAAGCAGGGAGGGTTTGTGCCATCATTGGGGTTTGTTTGGGAGGCTTGTTGATGGTCTTTTGGATTCTGTATGTTTTGTTTTTCTTTTCGCTTTTCACAGCAGCAGTTAGCTCTTCCGGGTTTCCGCACTAACTCAATTCATCCATAAGTTTGCCCAACCAAGCTCCAATCAATAGTGCGGCATCTAAAATGGTAAGTCTTAAAAGCCATTGATGCATTTTGGGCTTGTTGTAAATGGCGGTGAGCAATGCCAAAAAGAAGGTGAGAATTAGCGGAATTAATGCCGGGTAGTGTTGGATAGAAGTCCACAGGTCTCCTTCAAGCAAAGCAATAACCGACCTTTGAAAACCACAACCGGGGCACGAGACCCCGGTTGTAGATTTTACTTGACACGGCAGAGCCGTTTCTTTTAGCCAATGAATGAGTGACACTCCTTAAAATGCATTTATAGGCAAATTAGCTAGGAATGCTGCTCCTACAGCAACAACAATTATGATTAGAGCAATAAAGATCGCCAACCCCACAATACCCAGTACAAGTCCAGCTGTACCCATACCTGCAGGCGCGCCAGCATTTTTAGCTTTCTTCTTGCCCATAACACCCAAGATAATGGCAATTATTGCTCCTATTGGTGCTGTTATACCCAAGTAAGGGATGCAAAGTCCGACAATTGACCAGATTCCAAGTACCAAGGCGGCCACCATCATGCCTTTACCTGAGTCTTGGTTGACTTCATTCATGTTTTCCATAGAGATAAAGAATTTAGTAAGTGCCTCTAAATTAGCTTTTAGATTTTAAAAAAGGAGCAACACCTTTAAAAATATATGTATTAGGAAAGTTTTTTAACTATCATTATCTCCTCCAAGGGCTTGCGCTTCAAATCAGGCACCCAAGCCTCCTCTGCCGCATAACCTACCGGAATCAATAAAAAAGGCTTTTCGTTGGCCGGTCGTTCCAATAGCTCTGTTAAAAAACCCATGGGCGAAGGCGTATGGGTTAGGGCCACCAAACCCAAGCGGTGGATGGCCGCCAGCAAAAAACCGCAAGCAAGTCCCACCGACTCTTGCACGTAGTAATTGGGGATTTTTTCGCCATTATTTCCCTCCCGCCACACTTGACGAAACACCACAATCAACCATGGCGCTGTGGTTAAAAAGGGCTTCTGCCAGTCGGTTCCCAAAGGCTTTAGGTCATCCAACCATTGCTCCGACATGCGTTGGTTGTACGAAAGCTTTTCTTCTTGCTCTGCCGCTTCCCGAATCTTAACTTTTAATGCCTTGTCTTGCACAGCCACAAAGGTCCAGGGTTGTTGATGTGCTCCCGATGGAGCAGTGCCTGCGGTTTGAATCAAGTTTTCAATTACCTTTTGAGGAACAGTCCGATCTGAAAAGTCGCGTAAACTACGGCGTTTGGACAATTCCTCTGCGATATGCAGAGATGCTTCCTCGAGATTTGGCGTGGAGCTTGCGGAATGGTAGCGCACAAAGGGGTGACCGTTTATGTCTTTGCGCTCCATAATTTAAGCCTGTTGCAGCTCAAAAGTCGCCGTCCAAACCTTTTGGTAAGCGGCGGAGGTACTGTGGTCGTAGCCTCCGTGTCCATTTTCAAAGTCATCGCGGCCATGGAGTTGGTGCAAATGTATCCGGTTTAGCCCCTTTCCTTTGCAGACCTTACTTAATTTCGAAAACACGAGTTCTTGACTTTGCAAATAGGTTTGTTGGGTGCCATGCGCCAAGTCGCTGCTGCCTAAAACCAAAACCTGAGGTAGGTCGGGAGATTTTGCCAATGCATCCAGCAAGGATAAATCCGCTTCCAACCCCATGTACTCTGACGCTAAAACCTGTGTTTTGGGAACCGAAGCCTTTTTGAGCAAGTTTTGCCATACTTCTTTGTGGGGCGTATGGGGTGCCGCTATTGCCGATCGGTAGTGCAGCTGTTGCAATTTTCCTAATTGGGGTAAGCTTATTCCTTCATAGGGCAACCAATGCTTGGGGTGTCCGGGAGCCAAACCTGCGGGCAGCAACACATGCAATACTTTAGAGAAGTCCTTGTCGATGGCTATGCCGGCTTTAGTTATAGCTGGTGTAGCTAATATTCCAAGGCCCACCCATCCGCTACGCTTCAAAAATCCTTTTCTGTTCATCATATCTTCCGCTTTTGGTCGTTCATAAATGTAAGCAATCATGTGCTTTTTGGCGGTTCGAAAGCCCGTAATCCTGTCAAAAAATCCAAAAATCATGCCGAATAAAAGTAAATGCCCTCCAAGAGTCAAACCGGCAATGTACCTTTGATGTATGCGGCGCATGTTTTTTTGTCTATTGCCGGTGCTTAGCTCCATGGGTTTATTTGCGCAACAAACCGGAGTTATCCGGTCGGAGCCGGTAAAAGAAGAACAAAAGGTATTTGTTACGGTAGGTCCGGAAGTAAATCTAACCATTCCCACAAGTTTTGGTAGCGACCAAACCAGTTTGGCGTCAGATACCCTATTTACGGTAAATTCGGCCTTTCGATTTCGGTTTGGGATAAACCTTCGCATTGATTTTTCGAGCCGTTTTTCCTTGCAAACCGGACTCTATTACCAGAGTCGAAGACACCAAGTTCAAATTGGGCGCACCAGCGGAACCAACCAACAAATCGACAGCTTAATTTTCGAAAACGGGGTAAATTATATTGGATATGAAATTCCCATAATGGCTTTGGTGTATGTGCGCTTAGGGGAGCGAAGTTTCCTAAACAATGCCGTAGGAGTGAGCATGGATTTTTTTCCTTCCAGTTCTGAACGGTTGGATCCGGAAAAGGAGTTCAAAATTTTCAACGGAAGAAACTCCTGGTTTGTCCCAGCGGCGCGAGCCAGTGTGGGTTTTGAATACCGCACCCGAAATTCAGGCTACCTATATTGTGGAGGCAGCTTTCATCAGCCCTTTTTTGATTTAACCGACATTTTTATTGAACGCAATCAGCCACCGGGCCCCATTGGATTTCAAACCCAGGTTATTCCAATTTCGGGCACCTATTTCAGCATTGATATAAAGTACTTTTTCCCTCCGGGCAAGGACAATAAGTTCCTCAAAAGGACTGGAGGCCGGTAGTATTTTTGGCTTTAAGGGAACATGCGTGTTGGGTTTAGGTTCGTCCTTTTTTTCTCCTTTTGTACTAAACACCGTAGAGAGGCAGCCTTTTTTTAGAAGAACTTCATAGATTCCATGCGTCCCTGACCGACCGGTTACCCTGCAGGGCTGCGCCCCCTTAGGGCTTGGCGGGCGGAGGCCCCAATTTAAAGGGGCCCACGCAGCGCTTAGCCATAAGGGGACGGAGACCGAGCCGAGACCGTTGCCGCGCTGCTATTCTAGCGGCGACTTAGCGTTACGCCCCAATCTCAAAGTCCTCATTTACAATTAGTAAACTCCGGCTTTTCGATTTGGGCGTGCCTTAATTCGCCTTGAAAACACAACGCGCCCACGCTCTCGAAGTAAAAGGAAGGGCAGGAAAAGTCGCCCAAAAAAAAATCCTTCAAAAAAAAAGCCTCCCGAAGGAGGCTTTTCTGTATTGCGTATGGATATCAATACCGGTAGTATTCCGGCTTGAAAGGTCCTTCGACTTCCACGCCAATGTATTCGGCCTGATCGTTGGAAAGTTCCTCCAATTCAACGCCAATTTTTGCGAGGTGCAATTTGGCCACTTTTTCGTCCAAATGCTTAGGCAGCATGTATACCTGGTTCTCGTAATTGCCGTGGTTGGTCCACAATTCAATTTGAGCCAAGGTTTGGTTGGTAAAGGAGTTAGACATCACAAACGAGGGGTGACCGGTGGCGCAACCCAAGTTCACCAAACGGCCTTCGGCCAAAAGAATGATGTCATTTCCGTTTACATTAAATAAGTCCACTTGAGGCTTAATGCTCACATGGCTGCTGCCGTGGTTATTTTTCAACCAAGCCACATCGATTTCGTTGTCGAAGTGTCCGATATTGCAGACAATGGTTTTGTCTTTCATGGCCTCGAAGTGCTCACCACGAACGATGTCTTTGTTGCCGGTGGCGGTTACCACGATATCGGCTTCAGCAATGCAAGTGTTTAGTTTTTTCACCTCAAAACCGTCCATAGCCGCTTGAAGGGCACAAATGGGGTCGATTTCGGTAACAATTACCCGAGCACCAGCGCCACGCAAAGAAGCGGCAGAACCTTTACCTACGTCGCCGTAACCGCAAACTACGGCTACCTTACCGGCGATCATAACGTCGGTAGCACGACGAATAGCGTCTACCAAAGATTCTTTACAACCATATTTGTTGTCGAACTTAGACTTGGTTACGGAGTCGTTTACGTTGATGGCGGGCATGGGCAAGGTGCCTTTTTTCATGCGCTCGTAGAGGCGATGCACGCCGGTGGTTGTTTCCTCGGACAGGCCACGGATGTCGCTAACCAGTTCAGGGTAACGATCGAGGACCATGTTGGTAAGGTCACCGCCATCGTCCAAAATCATATTCAAAGGTTTGCGGTCCTCGCCAAAGAAAAGGGTTTGCTCAATGCACCAGTCAAACTCTTCCTCGTTCATTCCTTTCCAGGCATACACAGAAATTCCACGGGCGGCAATGGCGGCAGCGGCATGGTCTTGCGTTGAGAAGATATTGCAGGAAGACCAAGTGACTTCAGCACCTAATTCAACCAAAGTTTCAATCAAAACAGCCGTTTGAATGGTCATGTGCAAGCAACCGGCAATGCGCGCTCCTTTAAGCGGTTTGCTTTCGCCATACTCTTCTCTGAGCGCCATTAATCCGGGCATTTCGGCTTCGGCAAGACGAATTTCATTGCGGCCCCATTCGGCCATGCTGATGTCTTTTACTTTGTATGGCACGTAGGCCGTTGTCGTTTGCGACATATTGTATAAAATTTA
The DNA here is from genome assembly GCA_964545365.1 of uncultured Candidatus Competibacteraceae bacterium. Classification (GTDB taxonomy): domain Bacteria; phylum Bacteroidota; class Bacteroidia; order CAIKAF01; family CAIKAF01; genus CAIKAF01. Next base: position 17,662 of record CAZJFM010000035.1, read on the forward strand.
GTGCAAAGATAAGGATAACATTGGAGTAGCCATGAGCAAAGAACCATGTATATAACCAAAAAAGGGAGCTGTATTACAACTCCCTTTCCTGTTCTCCTTCCAAAAATTTAGTTGATAAGCGATTGGAACTCGCTGTTTGAGCGCATTTTCAAGAACTCCAAATCCTTCTTGGCTTTTTCTTTCAAAGATGCGTCTTTTCCAATGGCTTTTCCAAGGTTGTCGTAAACCGCTTGCTGAGAATTGGTACGGGCAGCAGCAACGGCTTTTAGGTAATAGCTTAGGGCCAATTCTTTGTGATCACCGCAGTCCAAGGTAGGACCTGCTTTCTCAGGAGAGCCTGCCAATACTTTAGCCAAGGCCGCGTTAAAGGAACACTCATCGCCAAACAAAGAAACCGCTTCGGTATACTTAGCCATGCGGATGTAGAGGCTTCCCAAGTTGTGGTTGTTTTCTTGGCTTCCACCTTGGGCTTTTTTGTAGTGCGCTAAGGCTTTGTCGCGGTTGCCTAGCTTCATATAGCAAGCGCCGAGGTTGGTTTGCACATCAGAAGCGCTTCCATTTACCTTTTCTGCTTTCTCAAATTCGGTTTTGGCTTCTTGGATTTTTCCTTGACGGGCCAAAATTACTCCACGGTTATTGTAGGCGCGGTGGTCTTCGGGATAGCGACGTGCGGCAAAATCCAAAACTTGGAGTTTGTTGGCGTCGTCTTTAATCAAGGTTTCGGCAGTGTATAGGAACTCTTCCAGGCTCAACGCAGAATCTGCAGAAGCATAAGCTACCAATTCCTCATTGGTTTTTTGCCGCTCTTTAACCGTTAGCACAACTTCGGCACGACGCAGAGGAGTAAACACTTCCTTTTCCAAGGTGGCGTATGTTTCACGGCCCAGGCTTTTAAGTTCTGCATTGAAAACACCGGCATTAATTTGACTACTGACTTGTGCTTTGTCTCCTACTTGAGACTCGTTCAACAAGCGGGAGAAGCCACTTTTGTCTTCGCCTTGGCCATTTACGGTGTATTGGATTGTAGCAATATCTAATTTCCGCGTAAAATATGATTCTATCATGTCTTTAACTGCAGCAGCACGATCTGAAGAAAGCCCTTGGTTATTGGCATCTTCCCCATCAGGAGATGCCCAGCCATTCACTTCCACTTTTTCGAACGTTCCGCCATCGGCTTTTTGAGCTTTGGCAAAACTTTGGAAACTTTCCATTTCATCAGAACTACGTTCACCCGGGCGAATTCTAGCGCTGTTGTAAGGGAAATATACATGCACGGTGCTGTTTTTGTAAATAGGACCGTAATTGTGCTCGCTGTAATCAAAACGCTCATCGCCCATTACAAGCGTTGGAGTCATGATGGTTCCCAAAGCAATAGGCTGGCTGGTGGTTTCGTTGAATTTTTCTTTTCCTTTAACGCTGCCCACGGCACGGATGTGCAATTCAGCTTCTTCCATGCCATTAACAAAGACCACCAAATCGTTGTATCCTTTAATAGAGCCTCCGGAGTGGCTGAGGATTTCTCCGCTTCCGGTAGATTTTTCGCCACGGTAATTGGTTGCCTTAAGAGCCACTTCACCGCCTTTGTATTTAATCACCGGAGTAAGTGTAACTTCAGCCTTTTTGGGCACTACCTTCTCCGGATAAGACGCAGTAATGGTAACTTCTACCGAGTCGTTATGGTATTCAAGCGGACTTGGATTAACGTTGTATTCTACAAGATCGAGGTTGAATTTTCCACAGCCGGCTGCGGAAAGTGCTGCAAATGCGACAAGGCCTAACGATTTTGGGCTCATAGTTTATGGCTATTTAAATATAGGTGCGAAAATAAGACTTTGTTTTCAATAAAGAAATTCTAAGGGGCTTCACTCCCTAAAATTACCTTAAATCTGCGCTTTGGAAAAAGTGCATTGAGCGCTCAAAAAAAGGATTCGGAGCTTCGGCATGCAGCCAATGGCCCGCTTGATCTATAGTATCCAACTCGGCATTGGGAAAGTGGTTAAGCGCTTCAGGCCAGCGGTTTTGGGGGACATAAGCACTTAAGCCCCCTTTCAAAAACAAGCAGGGGCCATCAAAACCGGTAGATTCGGGCAGCGCTCGGCCCACCTCTTCAATTTCTTGGGCCAAGCCATCTAAATTAAACCGCCAAGCAAAAGCTCCATTTTTTCGGTATATGGATTTCAACAAAAACATACGGGTAGCCGCATCCAAACCGGATTGTGCAAATGCATCTTCTACTTCGCTTCTACGCTTGTACTCCCCAAGATGGAGCGCCTTCATGGCTTGAATAATGCTGCCATGGTGCACCGGATAACTCCAAGGACCAATATCTGCAACCAACAAACGTTCTACCCTTTGCGGATAGTCTGCCGCAAAAAACATAGCGGTCTTTCCGCCCATGGAATGCCCAATAATACGCACCTTTCCAAGTGCATGATCGTCTAAATACTCCATCAAATCCTCTGCCATTGCCGGGTAGCTATGCTTCGGATGGTGGGGCGATCTTCCATGGTTGCGCTGGTCTATACAATGCACTTGGAAATGTTCGCCGTAACGTTTGGCAAGGCTTGCCCAGTTGTCGCCTGACCCAAAGAGTCCGTGCAAAATAAGTAAGGCAGGTCCTTCACCGTATTTCTGTGCGTGCAGCTTCATGGTAAATCTGATGGGGGATTACAAATGGCCAAATACATTCCAATGGTATTTTGCAAGCCATAATATAAGGCGTCGCAAACCAAGGCATGGCCGATAGACACCTCCAACACATGGGGTACTTCTTGGACAAAAGTTTTAAGGTTATCCAAATTTAGATCGTGGCCTGCGTTTACTCCCAAACCACAGGCATGTGCAGCCTCGGCAGCAGCAGCAAATGCTTTGGCTGCATTTGCTCCTATTTCCGGAAAATGCTTGGCATAGCTTTCGGTATACAACTCTATTCTGTCTGCTCCGGTTTCGGCAGCGGATTCCATTAAAGAGGCGTCCGGCTCCATAAAAATACTAACCCGTATACCCTCCTTCTGCAAACGAGCCACCGTTTCCTTTAAAAAGTCGAGATGCTTTAGCACATCCCAACCGGCATTAGAGGTCAATGCCTCCGGTGGATCCGGAACCAAGGTAACCTGGTGGGGTTTGACCTTTAAAACCAAATCTAAAAAATCCGGACTGGGATATCCTTCCACATTAAACTCGGTGCGCACCAATGGCTTTAAATCCAACACATCCTGGTATTTAATGTGCCGCTCATCGGGTCGCGGATGAACCGTTATGCCATGGGCACCAAAGGCTTCGCAATCCCTGGCAACCCGCAGTACGTCCGGCATGTTTCCCCCTCTGGAATTTCTAAGGGTGGCAATTTTGTTGATATTGACACTAAGTCGAACCATGAGGGCAAAACTATAACAAAGCTTAATTGTTTTAAGTTTGATGCGAAAAGCATGATTCTTACGTTATATACTCTATGATAGCCGCAGACTTAATATCGGCCGAAATACCTCCCCTCCGCACCAGCGACAATGGCTTAAAAGCCCTTACCTGGATGGAAGAATTTAAGTTGGAGCACCTGCCCATCGTAAATCATTTGGAGTATTTGGGTCTATTCTCCGAAGAAGACTTGTACAAAATGAACGCCCCCGAAGAAGCCTTGGGCGCCCATGAATTAAGTCTGCCCAAACCCCACGTATTGGCTCAAGACCATATTCTGGAAGTGCTAAAATTTGCCAATCAATGGCAGCTCTCCGCCGTTCCCGTACTCAACGACGAAAAACACTACCTGGGCATGATTACCCTAAAGGATTTGGTGGAAGGTTTGGCAAAAATTAAAGGGGTGCAAGAACCCGGAGCAATTGTGGTATTGGAAGTGCTTAACCGAGACTACAGCCTTAGTCAAATTGCACAAATTGTAGAAAGCAACGACGCCAAAATCACCTCTGTCTTTTTGTCTGAGACCAACGAAAAAGGGCAAATGGAGGTTCATATAAAACTCAATGTTTCAGACATTACGGGCATCTTAGCTACTTTTGAACGCTACAGCTATCAAATCAAAGGCTCCTATTTTGGTACCGGAAGAGACGACTTGGACGACCGCTACGACCTTTTGATGAATTACCTAAATATGTAAAGGCGGCGTACTTTTGCCCCATGAGGCTTTGGCTCCCGTTTCTTTTTCTTTTTCCATTTGCCTGCAGCTTGGCCCAAACCCATGTAGTGGAGTTTATAGAATTGCAGGGCAATAAAATAACCAAAGACCACATTGTGCTGCGGGAGCTCACTTTGGGTGTTGGCGACACCCTCACCGGCCCCAAAGACAAGCGCATCCTTCGCTCTCAAGAAAACCTCATGAACACCGCGCTGTTCAATAGCGTAGAAATTAAAGACAGCCTTATAAATAATCGCCATGGCATAGTGGTGAAGCTCCAGGAACGCTGGTACATTTGGCCACAACCCATTTTAGAACATGCCGACCGCAACCTCAATGCGTTTTTAGATGCCAAGCAATGGGATCGAATCAATTATGGAGTCCACCTGGTTTGGGTCAACTTTAGAGGAAGACGCGAGCAACTCGACCTAAAACTCCGCTGGGGCTTTAACCGCGAATTGGGCATTGAATACGGCGCTCCCTTTTTGAACAAAAAAAAGACCTTTGGTCTGGGCGGCTTTTTTAAATACAATGCCTTACGCGAAATGCCCGTAGCCACCAACCTCAACAACCAAAGGGTGTTCTTCGAAAGCTCCGGCACCGGCTACCAAAGCTACCGCGCGGCGCTCAGCATGGCCTATCGACCCAAATTTTGGCAGCACCTAAGCACCACAATAATGTGGCAAAGCATTGCCTTGGACGACAGCCTTGCCCTACTCTTTCCGGAACTGCTGGGCAATGGCGACCAAACCGCGAACATCCTTACCGCGGCCATAAGCCTGCGCCATGACAGACGCGATTATCATCCTTACCCTTGGAACGGCTACATGCTCAGCACCGGCCTCATAAGGCAAGGCAGCTTGGACAGGGGAAGCCTAAACCGTTGGGTTTGGAGCATTTCCGCCGATGGGGCCTGGGCTTTTAGGCCACGTTGGAGCCTGCGAGGGCGTCTTGGAGCAAACACCAGCGCCGGCGACCGGGCCCCTTACCTCTTTCGCCAAGGCTTGGGCTATGGACTTTTGGTTCGAGGATATGAACTGTATGTAATTGATGGAGAGCATAGTGCTTTAGGAAAAGTCGACCTGAATTTCCAATTGTTCCCTACTTGGAATCTAAAACTGCCGTGGATTAAAACGCCCAAATTCAACCCGGTTCCGCTGCGCTTTCACGCCCGCATCTTTGCTGACGCCGGCATCACCCGCGACCTGCACACGCGCCAAAGCAACCCTCTTGGCAACCGCTGGCTCACCGGCTGGGGCGGCGGCATCGACCTGGTGAGCTACTACGATTGGGTGTTTCAATTTTACATCGCCACCAACGACCGACAGCAAACCGGCTTTTTTATGCACTTTTCCGGTCCCCTGTTCTAATCATTGCACTTTTTGATTGTTTTTTTTGGTTGGATTAGGGCGCCTTTTCCGTCTCCGGCGTCAAGTCCTCAGTTCCGCCTCAGGGCAGGCTAAGCGGTGCGTGGGCTTCTTAGGTCGCCTCCGCCCGCCAAGCCTGCCCAAGAGCCGGAACTTCCGGGCTTTCTGCCTCCGCCGGGGCGCATTACCCTCCGTGTGGTGTTTACCAAGGTTTCGCCCCGATGGGGCTGTGGATGATTCGTTTATGGGTCTAGACTCGCTCCACCTTGGGCAGCGCAGCATTGACCCGAAACAATCATGGAGAGACGGAAGATATTCCGTCTTTACCTCATCATTCATCATGGAGAGACGGGAGGCATCCCGTCTTTACCTCATCATTCACCATTTGCCCTGCGTCTTTCCTGAAAAAATCGACTGAGTAAAAGCCCGCAATCCTCGGCATAC
>CAZJFM010000036.1:0-23543 GCA_964545365.1 uncultured Candidatus Competibacteraceae bacterium
TGGCGCAGGAATTTCTGCCGAAAGCGGTCTGTCCACCTTCAGAGGACAAGGTGGCTTGTGGGAAAACCAACCGGTGCACAAAGTAGCCAGTCCTGAGGCGTTTAAACAAGACCCTGAACTGGTCATGCGGTTTTATAACGCACGCCGAAAACAACTCTTGGAGGTTGAACCCAATCCCGGACACCAAGCCCTAGCCGAAATGGAAGCCTTTGCTAAGGTTAAGGTGGTAACCCAAAACGTAGACGACTTACACGAAAGGGCAGGCTCCTCCCAAGTATTGCACTTGCACGGGGAACTTCTAAAGGTGCGAACCATAGATGCCCCGGAGGTAATTTATCCTTGGACTCAGGATTTACAGGTAGGACAAACCGATGCCGAGGGCCGTTTGCTTCGTCCGCACATCGTTTGGTTTGGCGAGGCCGTCACCGAAATGCCTAAGGCCTTGGAATGGGTGCAAGAGGCCGACCTCCTAATCGTTTGCGGCACTTCACTGCAAGTGTATCCCGCCGCCGGTTTGATGTACGAAACAAAACCGGGCACCAAAATCTATTACATAGACCCGGATCCGGGTTTTATTCATCCCAAACGGGGCGTAGAAACAAGAGCTGAAACCGCCAGCCTGGGCCTTCCCAAACTGAAAGAAGAACTTAAAAATAGCTGTCTCTAGTGGCCAAATTATTGGCCATACGACTCAGTGCGCTCGGCGACGTAGTGCTTTGCACCCCATTGCTTCGCTGGTGGAAACAACAAGTACCGGAAGCACAAGTACGGCTCATTACCGGCCCGGCACAGGCCAAACTATTGCAGCACGACCCCAACATCGATGAAATTTGGGTGTTTCAAAAAGAACAGCTTGGACAGCTCCGCAATCAAATACAAAACTACGCCCCAGACCTCATTGCAGATTTTCAAAAAAACACCAAAAGCCAAAACTTGTATTCCGGCTTGCCTTTCTTAAGCCGCAAACTGCATAAGCAAAATCTGAAAAAATGGAGGATGGTACATGGCCCAAAGCCCAACAGCCCCTGCCGACATGTGGTTCAACGGATGGCGGATGTGTTTAGTGGCTTTCCTGTCCAAGACGATGGAAAGGGCGTAGGTTTGTATCTTCCACCTAGCCCTCCCTCTTGGGCTTCTGAGCTGCCCAAAAACTATTTGGCCATTGCTTTGGGATCTGCCCATGCCACAAAAGCCATTTCCATCGAACTGGCGCAAGAATTAGTAAAAACAAACCCCGACCAGGCCATTGTGTTGCTGGGAGGAGCCGCCGAACAGAGCAAGGGAGAGCAAGTGAAAGGTGCCGCACCCCAACGCGTCTTGAACTTTTGCGGACGCTCAAACCTGTTAGAAACGGCTTGGTTGGTTAAGCATGCCGGTCACATCATCTCCGGAGACACCGCCGTAATGCACATGGCTGCCGCCTTCGGAAAAACTATGGATGTTGTGTGGTCAAGCACCATTCCCGAGTTTGGTATGGAGCCTTATTACGGAAGCCAACAAAATTTCCCGGTGCGCTACCGCCAAGTGCATGATTTAAAATGCAGGCCCTGCTCCAAGCTAGGGTTTAAAGCTTGTCCCAAGGGGCATTTTAAATGCATGAACCAAATTGCGGCATGGAATGTGCATGATAAATCCATGGATGGGTTTTCACGACCCGTTTCAATTGTTTAAACTTGCACTTAATAAAGCTGGAATTATGAAATCTCTGCTCTTTGTTGCCCTTGGAACCTTATTCTTTTCTACAGCTATACAGGCCCAAGACAACTACCCCATACCTAACGCCGAAGTTCAAGACTTGGAAGGAAACACCTTTCAAACCGAAGGTCTGACCAATGACGGAAACCCCATGATTGTTAGTTTTTGGGCTACCTGGTGCAAGCCATGCATTGCAGAACTTTCTGCCATACATGACCAATACGAGGATTTGCAAGACGAAACCGGACTTAAATTAGTTGCGGTAAGCATTGACGACGTCCGTAATGTTGCCAAGGTGGCTCCCTTTGTTTATGGTCGCAATTGGGATTACGAAGTATACTGCGATCCCAACGGAAACTTCAAACGCGCCTTGTCTGTAAATACCGTACCCCACACTTTTTTGGTAAACGGCGAAGGTCAAATCGTTTGGCAGCATAATTCATACAACCCCGGAGACGAAGAAGAACTGTTCGACTTGGTGCGCAAACTCGCCAATGGGGAAGCCATTAAAGGCCACTGACACATCAATACACCGGAATGAGGAATATCTTTTTTGGAGTTTTGGCCATGGCCTTTACCGGTGCCATGCATGCACAGCTCTTAAGCAGCCCCGGACAAATTCACGGAAATGTGGGCATCGATGCCCAGTATTATACCAACGACACCCTTATCGGGGCGCCTGAGGTTCCCGAAAAATTCCGGATGAATGCCTTTCTAAACCTGGTGTATACCAACAATAATTTCCGGGCCGGTGCGCGCTACGAGGCCTACCTCCCCGGACCCCTTCTTGGTTTTGACCCGCGTTTCGAAGGCCAAGGCATTCCCTTCCGCTACGCCGGATACACCCTAGGAGATTTGGACGTAACCGCCGGACACTTTTACGAACAATTCGGCAATGGCCTTATTTTGCGTGCTTATGAAGAGCGCGCACTTGGTTTCGACAATCCCCTCGATGGATTTAGAGCAAAATATACCCTATTTGGCGGCATTCGCTTAACCGCCTTGATAGGGCGCCAGCGGTATTTTTGGGAAATGAGCGACGGAGTAGTTAAAGCCTTCGACGCCGAAGCCAGCCTAAATCAACTCTTCCCCAAAAAAGACTTTGGAAAATTCCGCTTGCTCTTAGGCGGCAGCTTTGTGAGCCGCTATCAGGGCGACCAAGAAATACCTAACCCGGATGACCCCAACAAAATATTAGACATTCCCCTCAACGTAGGCTCCTTTGCCGGCAGAGCCAACCTTGGCTATGGCAAATTCCAACTCAACGGAGAGTTTGCCTGGAAAATCAACGACCCAAACTTCACCAATCAATTCATTTATCGCCCCGGCAACGCCACTTACCTCAGCGCAAGCTATGCCACTAAAGGCTTGGGCATTACCCTCCAGGCCAAAAGAGTAGAAAACTTCGACTACCGCTCCGACCGCAACGAATCGGGCAACGCATTGCTGCTCAATTTTATTCCCATGCTCAACAAGCAGCACACCTACACGCTGCCGGCCACCATTTACCCCTATGCCGTGCAAGCCAACGGCGAATTGGGCTGGCAAGCCGATGTGAATTTTACCACCCCAAAATGGTTCAGAGGCAAATATTCCACACTCTTCAACCTAAACTTTAGCATGGTGAATGGGCTAGACACCACCCGCACCGGAGACCGGCAAGGCTACACCAGCGAGCTTTTTGCTCCGGGTCGGCTTTACTATTTGGACGGAAACATAGAAATCAACCAAAAAATCAGCAAAAAACTTAAGCTCAACCTGATGTATATGTACCTCTGGGTCGACCGCAACCAAACCCAAGGTTTGGGCACTTCTCCCAGAGAAATCGCCTCCCACATTGCCGTGGCCGACCTAACCTGGAAGGTAGCCAAGCGCCATACCCTTCGAATGGAACTCCAAACCTTGCAAACCGCTCAGGAGTTGGACCATATTGGCGACCGGGTAAACGGCTCTTGGCTTATGGGCATGATTGAATACAGCCTTAGCCCCAATTTCTTTGTGAGCGTTATGGATCAATGGGCCTACGACAATCCGGTAGCCGATTTCCAAATCCACTACATCACCACCACCGTAGGATACAATTCCGGCGCCACCCGCATTGCATTGAGCTATGGACGTCAGCGGGAGGGCATTGTATGCATTGGCGGCGTATGCCGCCAAGTACCTGCTTCCAATGGCCTTACCCTTTCATTAATGAGTAGTTTTTAGTATATTTAAGTATTGGACAAATTGGTTGCTATGATACGTTCCTTTTTTCTCTTGCTGAGTTTATGTCTGTTCTTGAGTATTCCCTCCTGCGATTACATAGAAGACCCTGACGGCAACAACCAACCGCCTCCCGTACCCTGCTCGGACACCCCAAGCTTTACACCGCGCATTGACCCGGTGCGCAAAGTTTTGCTGGAAGACTACACCGGCCACCGCTGCGGAAACTGCCCCAACGCCGGAACAATCCTAAAAGACCTCATCAGTGCCAACCCCGACCAAGTCGTTGGATTGGCCATCCATGCCGAAAACGCAGGATATTTTACCGCCCCCAAAAACGACGGCGATAAATTCCGACACGATTTCCGTAACGAAGTCAGCAATACCCTCGACGCAGAATTCCAAATCGCCGCCACCGGATTGCCCAAAGGCATGGTGAACCGAAAGGCCTTTAATGGCACAAAAGCCCTGCCTCCCAGCACCTGGAACCAAGCGGTCAATACCGAGCTTGCCCTTGATATACAAGCCGACGTTCAACTCGCAGCCGAGTGGAACGAAACCGACAGAAGCCTTTGCGTATTTGCCTTTGTGGAAAGCCGCAGCAGCGCTCTGCCTTCCAACCTCAAACTCGCTGTGTACCTCACAGAAAATAAATTTATTAACTGGCAGGCAGACTATTCCGTTCCCGGAGAAGAAATCGAAAACTACGAGCACAACCACATCCTGCGCGCCGCCATTGGCCCCATTTGGGGACGCCAAGTACTCGCCAACAACAGCGCCAACGGCAGCAACGAAATTCAGGTCTTTAGCGCCAACCTCAGCGGACAAACTTGGGACATGAACAACTGTAGCCTAGTGGCTGTCCTATACGACGACCAAAGCATGGAAGTAATTCAGGCAGAAGAAGTTCAGGTGATTCCTTAAGTTTTTTCGGGCGCCTTATCCTGCTGTCAGGCTACAAGCTACTGCGCCCGGCCTCTAAGCACTACGCCGTACGGGGTCTTTTCCGCTAACCGGAAAAGCCTCCGCCTGGCTTGTGCTTAGGGCCGCCCACAGCAGCTGTTGCGCACTTCCATCAGGGGCGCTTTAAGCTCCGAAAAAGGTTGCCCCTTCCAAAACATACAGGCTCTAAAAAGCAATTTCCTTATTTGTAGCAGAGTTCCTCTATTTTTGTAGCCATGGACCGAAGTGCCCTTTACAAACAATTGCTCAAACAAGCTACCGCCTTAGTAGAGGACGAACCGGACTTCCTAGCCTCCGCAGCCAACCTTTGCGCCCTATTGCATGAAGGCTTAGGCAACTGGTGGACAGGATTTTACTTTGTAAAAGAAAAGCAATTGGTGCTGGGTCCCTTTCAAGGCCCCGTAGCTTGCACACGCATTGCCAAAGGCAAGGGCGTTTGCGGTCAAGCCTGGGAAAATGCCCAAACCTTGGTAGTAGAAGATGTGCATAGCTTTCCCGGACACATTGCTTGTAGCCCAGCCTCCAACTCAGAAATTGTGGTGCCGCTTAGCTTGAATGGGCAAGTACTTGGAGTATTGGATTTAGATTCCACCGATTTTAGGTACTACTCAGCTATAGACGCCAAATACCTGCCCCGCTTTTTGGAACTCCTTGCCCCAAAATGGAAACAAGCCCCATGAGCAAGTCCTTTGCCTCCTTTTTATTCCTCCTGGGACTGCTGGCCTCTTGCGCAAATCCGGTAGCTCCCACAGGTGGAGACAAAGATACCGAAGCTCCTTTCCTAACTTACGCCGAACCGGACACCTTTGCCACACAAGTAAATCAAACCAGCATTCGAATAGGCTTTAACGAATGGGTAGAGCTTCAAAACCCTAGCCGCGAGATTCTAATTTCCCCGCCCCAAAAAAACGCTCCCGAAGTAAAAATAAAAGGAAAAGGCATTGAACTCACCCTAAAAGACAGCCTCATCCCCAATACCACCTACATCATTCAGTTTGGCAACGCCATTGTAGACTTTACGGAAGCCAACCCGGCGAGCGGCTTGAGCTATGTTTTTAGCACAGGCCCGGAATTAGACTCCGGCTACATAGAAATGTTGTTGTTGGATGCCTACACCAAAGCACCTATAGCTAAAGCCGCCTTACTGGCCTTTAAATCAGGCGCAGACAGCCTCCCTTACAAGGAAAAACCTGACTTTGTTGCCTTTTCAAACGACAAAGGCATCGCTCGCCTCCCTTACTTGGCCGACTTAAAGCTGTTTTTGTATGGACTCAAAGAACCCGCCACCGATTACCTATATCGGCCCGGTGGCGGAGAGCAAATCGGCTTTTTTCCGGAGGCAGTTCCCAGCTTACCGGGCTACAAAGACACCCTTCTTTTGTTTTTTGAAACTCCCGAAAACACCCAAATATCAAACCAGAGCGAAGCCTATCCCGGAAAGGTGTTTTTTCGATTCAATAAGCCCGTAGAACAACTCGAATTTCGGTGCGTTCCGGACAGCTTGAACCAAGCCGCACGCCAAGAATGGGGCAATCCCCAAAAAGACTCCCTGGTCTTTTGGCTGGGAGGGCCCAACTACCCCGACTCTCTGGTGTTTTACATAAAAGCCAACGATTTAAACGACACCCTGGTTTATTTCCCCCCCCCACTACCTCCGGGCCGAGGCAAAAGATCCAACAGCGACAGCCCCTACCTCTTTAAGGGAGAAAAACCTCAAGGAAAAGTTCTTTACGATGCGCCCTTGGGCATTTCCTTCAACCACGGACTGAGTAGTTTAGATACTTCAAAAGTAAGCCTGCTTATAGACAGCACTTCCATTCCTTTCAGCTATTCGTTTAATGGAAGCAAATTGCTTTTGGACTATGCCGCCAAGCCGAATGCCAATTACGCTTTGGTTTGGAAAGATTCGGCCATAACCGATGTTTATGGACTAAAAATTAGCGCCGACTCTTTGGCCTGGTCCACTTTAAGCGAACGAGATTTTGTGCGGCTTGAGGTTCGAATAACGGGCTTACCCGATAATGGCCCTTGGATGTTGGAAGCCATTCCGGAGAAAAAAGACGCCCTTCCTATTCCATTAGATTTAACTCCCTTTGGGGTACGAGCGGAAGCCGACAGCCTGGGCCTTGAATGGAATGCCGCACGTAAATTGCAAGCAGGCGCCTACCAACTTAGGCTCATTAAGGACCAAAACAACAATCAAATTTGGGACAGCGGCACCTTAATCCCAAAGCAGCTGCCCGAACCTGTCTATTATTCCGGAAGTACAGTAACCTTAAAAGGAGGTTTTGACCAAATCCAACGTTGGGACTTACAGGGCAGGGATAAACCCAAATTGCAGGAAGGTACCGGCCGAGGCAATAAAGAAGCCCCGAAAGAATAACCCGGGTTTAACGCAGCACGGCAACCCAACGAAATCCAAAACGAGGATCAGGCATGCCACAAGGTAGCGATTGAAGTACTCCTGACTTTTCAAGTTCTACATCCCAATGGCCGCCCATGCATTTACCTTCTTCGGAAATCATTTCAGCAACGTTGCCAATCATGTCGTACAAACCCAATCGGTTGGGTTCAAAGCTTCCTACCGGAGCCATCATTAAAAAACCGTCGATTTCATACAATATGGCCGCCGAGGCAAGGTCTCTATACCTTAGGTTTGCCGCAAATCTACCATTGGGGTGCACCGGTTCTTGACCATACCAGGGATACTCTGATTCAGGAAAGGCGGCTAAGGCCAGCGTCCATTCCCTGTGTGTGGGCAACCTAAACCTCAGCTTCTTTTCCGAAGCTTGTGGGTCTGCCAAATACTGCCTGGTCAGCCAATCGCAAAAAGCTAGGGCCGCTTCGTGGCTAATTCCCTCTACCGGATAATTTCTATAATCGGGATTTTCCCACCGGCGAGGAGGAAGGGAAAAGGCTTCGGGCATAGAGGTCAACTCCTCTACAGGTAAAAAGGGCGCGAGATTGGTTTGTTCCTTCAAAAATTCGGCATACAAATCCCAGGTTTGCTCATAGCGACACACAAAAACCGAGTCGTTTATGCGCAGCCAGCTTTCCTGAATGCTCCGGGCCACACCTTGTCCGTTTGTGTTCATTTGCAAACCGACACCTAGGATTAAGCAAAGGTTTCTTAATTTCATACGGCAAATTAGCATTATTCTAAACAGCTTACCAATGCACGGTCCATGGCAAACCTTCCCGACATGTTCTATTGGAAACCGCCGCTAGGTGCAAACAAAGGCTGCAGGCCTTATGTTCCTTAAGTCATACAATTTATGGCGGAAAAGTGCCGAGGAGCTTGTTCGACAAACCTCAGGATCATAAATGGCAGCCATTTCGGAAATAAACCTTTGATTCCGGGCCGCGTCTAAAAGTAAAAGCCCATGCAGAATCTATCCCTTATTTTCTTTTTGCTGCTTGGCCTCACGGCTAAGAGCCAAGGCTATTACTATCCACCAAACCAAGGCAGTGCCTGGGACACCTTAAGTCCTCAATCGCTCAACTGGTGCAGCGAAAACATAGACTCTTTATACTTATTCCTGGAAGCCAACCAAACCAAGGCCTTTGTACTGCTCAAGGATGGGAAAATTGTGTTGGAGCGCTATTTCGATGGTTTTGCCGCTGATGATTCCTGGTCCTGGGCTTCGGCCGGAAAAACCATGTCGGCGACCTTGGTGGGGCTGGCCCAGGAACAGGGTTACTTGAGCATTCAAGACAGCACCAGCGCCTATTTGGGCAGCGGTTGGACATCCTTAACTCCTGCCCAAGAAAAAGACATTACTATTTGGCATCAACTCACCATGACCAGCGGCCTGGATGATGGCGTACCACAACCCGGCTGCATGGAAGACAGTTGTTTGCAATACTTAGCTCCTGCGGGCCAGCGCTGGGCGTACCACAATGCGCCCTACACGCTCTTAGATTCCGTGGTATATCAGGCCACCGGGAACAACATGAACCAATGGTTTCAAAACACACTAAAAAGCCCCTTGGGCATGGACGGCGTATTTCTTCCTGTAAGCGGAGCTAATGTGTTTTTTAGTACTGCGCGTTCCATGGCGCGTTTTGGCTTGTTCCTATTGAGCGAAGGGGCATGGAATGGCACCCAACTGATGCAAGACACCGGGTATTTCCACGATATGATTCGACCCTCGCAAGCCTTGAATCGCTCCTACGGCTACCTATTTTGGCTCAATGGACAAAACGGGTATATGCTTCCGCAGCTTCAATTCCAGTTTCCCGGATGGATAAACCCCAATGCGCCTGCGGATATGTATGCCGGTTTGGGGAAAAATGCACAAATGCTCAATGTAGTACCCTCGCAGGGTTTGGTGTTTGTTCGCATGGGCGATGCTCCTCCAGGTGCCTCGGGTGCGGTATCCATAAGCTTTAACGATGTTGTTTGGGAGTACATAAATCGATTGCCATGCACCACCGGGTTAGAAAAGCATGGCGTAGCAAGCCCCCTTGCCTGGCCAAATCCCATGCAGGATTACCTACAGGTAGCCTATCCTGATGGAAACTACCGTATGTTGGATATGTTTGGCCGCCTGGTATTTGAAGGTGCCCCCGGCCAATTCGATATCAGCGGTTTACCCAAAGGAACCTACCTGCTGGAATGTACGCATGCCAATGGTTATGCCCGACAAGTTATGGTAAAGTAAGCCGGATTAGGGATTGCTTTGGGGAGCTTGGTCCTGAGCCTCTCCTGCCAAATATCGGTCAATGAGCCAATGGCCAAGATAAATCAATGGAGTTATGGCTAAGGCAATGGCCAGCTTGGTTCCATAGCTGTTAAAGGCAATTTCGAAGTATTCGGCGCGGCTTATTTTGCCGGGCACATAAAAGCCAAATCCTTGAACAATAAAGGTATCAATAAGCTGAGACACCACCGTTGACCCGGTGGCTCTAAGCCAAATGAGCCGCTTGCCGGTAAGGCGTCTTACCCTTACAAAAACCAAAACATCTAAAAATTGTGCCACTAAAAAAGCCACCAAACTACCGGCAATAATCCATTGAGATTGCAAAAAAACGGTGGCATAATCTGCGTCTTGGACGGGTGAGAAGCCAACGGCAGGAATTAAACCACCCAAAAACAAAAGCAAAAAGGTGTATAAAATAAACCCGGCGGTGAGCATGGTAATTTTGCGCACCCCTCGGTAACCATAGTATTCATTAATGAGGTCGGTGGTAAGAAAAACAATGGGCCATGGCAAAATACCAATGCTTAAAGGCCAAGGGCCAAAACTTTGGCCAAGCCAATCTAACGCGGGAATTTGGATGAGTTTACCCCCAATCATTTCGGCCACAAGGGCATTGGTGAGAAAAAAGCCACTCAACACAAAAAACACCCGATCTTTTCTACCGGCAAACATGCTACTAAAGTAAGGTTTGCAAGGCTACCAACCTACTGGGCCACTGCATGGCTAAGGCAGAACCAAGGTTCGGAGCATGATTTCCGCCCCGGGGCGAGCCGGTAGCCATAGGAAAGGGCGGCTTGCTGCGGCTTGGCGGGCGGAGGCCCCCGAGAATACGGGGGACCCCGCACCGCTTAGCCGCAGCGGGCCGGCCTGACTATGCTAAAGGGGAGCACCGGAATAGGCGGCCAAAAAAAATGAAACCGCATGCTAAAACCATTCTTGTTTTCAGTAAAAAAATCCCGTGACATAGGGCATTACAGAGAAAGCGACAGAAATTACCAAAGGTTTGATTTACCGGTATATATGCGGGCTGTTTATGACAAGGCCTTTAATGGCAAGCCTTAAAACTCAAGAACTAAATGAACTCTTGCTTATGCTTTTGGGTTTAATTGATTATGACCACAACAGAACTAAAGCAAGCGCTAAGAGCCCATAGCTTATACCCCAAACTTAACCACCCGGAGGCCTTGAGGCATTTTATGGAACACCACGTATATGCCGTGTGGGATTTTATGTCTTTGGTGAAAAAGCTACAAATAGAGCTTACCTGCGTCCAGGTTCCCTGGGTGCCTGTGGGCCAAGCCGAAGCCCGACATTTAATCAATGAGATTGTGGCCGGAGAAGAGGCAGATGTGCTGCCGGATGGACGCTATTTGAGTCATTTTGAAATGTATGTAGAGGCCATGAAACAATGTGGTGCGGAGGTTTCGTCCGTTTTGGCTTTGGTATCCGCAGCGCAGGCCAAGGGTTCTTTGCCCGGCGATATAAAGGTTCCGCAGGCGGCTAAGGAGTTTATGGAACACAGCTTTGCTTTGATTGAACATGGAGGCTTGCATGAAGTGGCCGCAGCCTTTACCCTAGGGAGAGAAGATTTGATTCCGGATATGTTTCAAGGCATGGTAGAAACCATGAACGAAGCCGAAAAAGGAAAGTGGAGCTTGTATTTGTACTATTTGGAGCGGCACATAGAAGTGGACGGCGGTCAACATGCCGATATGGCCAAGCGTTTAGTAACTGCTCTTTGCGGCGGAGATAAGGTCAAGGAAAAGCAAGCCGAAGAGGCCGGGCGTGCCGCATTGGTGGCTCGGCTAAAATTTTGGGATGCGATAGAGCAAAGTCTTCCGACGGTTGAAGCCAACTAGCGAGGCGCAACCTTTAGGCTGAGAAAAGAAAAGCAGAAGAATCTTAAGTATCTTTCCGTATGGAAATCCCGCTGCTGAAAGAAGCCGTGACCATACTGGGCCTCTCTGTATTGGTCATTTATTTGTTTCAAAAGCTCAAATTGCCCACCATTTTGGGCTTCTTGGCTACCGGCATCATTTTTGGGCCTTCCGGATTTGGCTTGGCATCGGCCTCTCATGAGATTGAGATGCTTAGCGAAATTGGCGTGGTGCTTTTGCTGTTTATTATTGGTTTGGAGTTTTCGCTCAACGATTTAATGAAGCTGCGCAAAGCGGTGTTGGGGGGCGGCTCGGGGCAGGTATTGCTTACCATTGCTTCCATGGGTGGGGTGGCCTTGCTTTGGGGACTAGGTACCGAGTCGGCGGTATTCATTGGCTTTTTATTCAGTTTAAGCAGCACGGCCATTGTATTGAAGCTGATTCAAGAACGGGGAGAGATTCGTACACCGTATGGAAGGATGGCATTGGGCATTTTAATCTTTCAGGACATTATTGTGGTGCCCATGATGCTGGTAACCCCCATATTGGCAGGAGCGGGAGAGGGCAACCCATGGGTGCAACTGGGCCTATTGCTGTTGAAGTTTTTGGTGGTTGGGCTATGTTTGGTTTTAGGCACAAAATATGCGGTTCCTTTTTTGTTGCGAGAAATTGCCCGCACGCGCAGCCGAGAGTTGTTTTTATTGTCGGTGGTGGTCATATGCTTTGCCGTGGCCTTTGGCACCTCCAGCTTGGGTTTAAGCTTGGCCTTAGGCGCCTTTTTGGCGGGCTTAACCATCTCCGGATCCCCCTACAGCCATCAGGCCACTAGTTTAATTATACCCTTTCGGGAGCTGTTTACCAGCTTCTTTTTTGTTTCGGTGGGCATGCTGTTGGAGCTCGATTTTTTTGTGCACCACGTGCTTGAGGTATTGGGCTTAACCTTACTGGTAATGTTGGTGAAATTCGGTCTTATTACGGCTGTGGTTCGGCTTTTGGGCTATCCGTTAAAGGTGGCCTTGAATACGGGCTTTGCCTTATTTCAAGTAGGGGAATTTGCCTTTATACTTTCCAAAACGGGACAGGATTATGCTTTGATTGGCGGGGTAGAGTACCAATACTTTTTGAATGTTTCGGTGTTTACTATGGCTTTAACGCCCTTTGCCATAATGGCCGCTCCCGGAATCATTAAAAAGCTGGTGCCGGAAAAAACGCCGGATTTGCCGGAACCTTCGGAGGAGGAAGAGGAGTTAAAGGACCATTTAATCATCATTGGCTATGGGTTAAACGGACAGCAAATGGCCAAGGTGGCCAAAAAAGCCGGCATTCGCTATGTAGTAGCCGATTTAAACCCGGAGAGTATACGAAAAGCGCAGGCAGAAGGAGAACCGGCCTATTATGGCGATGCCACCCAGGCCTTTATTTTAGAGTACTTAAGCGTATACAAAGCCAGGGTGGTAGTGGTGGCTGTATCTGACGAACATGCCACCGAAAGTATTGTTGCTCAAATACGTGAGATTTGCAACACGGTGCATATCATTGTCCGGTGCAAAAGTTTGAAACAAGCGGCCAAGTTGCGCAGCCTTGGAGCCGGCGATGTGGTGGCAGAAGAAGTAGAAAGCAGCGTAGAAATTTCCGTTCGCTCTTTGGCCCATTACTTGGTTCCACCCGACCTGATTCGAAACTATGCCGACATGGTACGGTCGGATTCGGACCGAAGAATCAGGCCGCTTTTTGGACGGGAAGCTGGATTGATTGGTCATTTCCCGAACGTTAAGATTGGCAGCTTAAAGCTGGATTTGGATCCGCATCAGCTCAGCGGCCACAGTTTGGGCAGTTCAAATATTCGAGAGCGGCTTGAGGTAACGGTATTGGGCTATTGGCGGGAAAGCATTTGGCATGCCCATCCACCGGCTTCTTATGTTCCCCAAAGGGGAGATATTCTTTTGGTTTTTGGCAATAGCGAACGGGTAAATACCCTTTTGGAAAGCGAAAGGGGACTATAATTGCATGGCATTTTAGGAGGCTGTATACCGCTTGTAGTATGGTACTTCTTAAACACCGGCTTACACGTATTTGAACCTTTAAAAAACAAAAACCGAAAGCCATCATGCGAGACCGTTTCGAGCTGTCTGTGAGGTCCAATTGCCCAATGCCCAAAAAAAGTGAACCCGAAACCCATGGAAGGAGTTTCGGGTATGCACTTCATCTATCCACCCAAATTGGTGAATAAGAACCCAAGTAAGACAATGCGAAAATAAATACGAAAACTTAACCTTTTAGAAATTTCTCACACCCAAATCGCCCAAAAAAACACCCTAAAAAAGGAGCCAAACCAAGTTATTTTCAAATAAACTCAACAAAAAAGAATAATGAAAATCAATCAGATTCATGATTTTTTCCAAATTATGGACAAATTAAGTACTTTTGATTCGTGCTACATGGAGGACGAATTTGGCTATATGGGCTAAGCGGATAAGGCCTTTCTTAGTACCTTTGAAATTAAAGTTTTTGGAATGAAAACACTTGCATCGGACTTGGTTTTTCCTTACATAGAAACTCAGATTGCCTTAGGCAACGATGTTTTTGTAATGAGTATAGCAACGGGGGGAGAAGAGCTCAAGTCAGCAGACATACCCAAGGGGGAGCGTTATGCGTTTGCTGCTATGGTTTACCAAATACCGGGAGCTCATGCCAACCATCCGAATATTTCGGTGCTCAAAACCACCGAAGAATCCAAAGGCAGTATTCCTAATTCCGGCAGGGTCTTTATTATTTACTGCAAAGGCAGTTGGCTTCAAAACCAATCCAAAATCCATTTGGAAGACCCCGAAGCGAGCAATTCCATAACCGACCAATTCCACAGTTTTTTGCATTTAAGAATTCAAAATCTGGAACTGATTGAAGAAATCAAGCGCCTAGAGTCGTTGGAGAGCGTGCATGAAGTATCGGAAATTGAATGGGCCTACCTGACTTTTTTGGTTAGCCGCTCTTTCTTTAGAAAACAGTGGAGTTTAATTCAAAACAAACCCGCCAAGAGTTACCGGGCCGAAATGATACGCAATGCCATAAAATATATGGAGATGCATCTGGAAGGCCACCCCTTGAGCGTTCACGACATTGCTATTCATTGCAATGTGAGCCCCTCCAAATTAAAGACCATCTTCAAAACCGAAACCAGCAATTCGGTCTACAGGTATTACCTAAACTTGCGCCTAGACCATGCCGCCGATTTATTGGCAACCACCAGCTTAAACGTTTCAGAAGTAGCCTACAAAATCGGCTACAGCCATATTGGCAAATTTTCTAAGATGTTTAAAGAGCGTCACGGAAATCTGCCATCGAAGCATGGCGATAATGCCAAGGCAGGATGAAATCCTGATGCCTTGCTAGTCTGACAACGACCCAAGCTTAGCGTTTTGTTCTAAGGCTTGGTCTTGAAAACACAACACATTATCAGTCTCCGTAAGTAAAGAGCAAAAAAAAGGCCGCTTAATGCGGCCATTCTTTAGTCTTCAGCAAGTTCAAATCGCCTTAGTTGCTCTCTCAGAAAATGAACCTCTTCCTTGAGTTGGGCAATTTGATCTTGATACAATTTCTCGATCTTGGCCACATAAGCCTGATCGCCCAATGGCTCAGGAGAAATCAACTCTCCACTTTCGTCGTGAATGCCCAAAACATATTCAGGGGTAGTGCCAAGTATTTCAGCTAACTCCTGCAACCTATCCAGAGTTACATTCACTTCATCGCGTTCAATACGGGAATAACCCGCCACACTCATGTCGAGTTTGAGGGCGATGTGCTCTTGAGTGAAGCGCTGCTCCTTTCTCAATCGCTTAATTTCGGATCCGATTTTTAGTCTCATTAATTCTTCTATTGGGTGAACAATATGCTCAAAGATAAAAAAAATCAACGTAAAACATTACAACCATCAAACCCGAATTCTTTATTCGCCAAACCCCATCCTATGAGAACCAAACCCAAAGAGGTTAAAAATTCGAAAAACGAAAGAACAGCTCAAACATAAAAGTAGCAAAAGTAAACACTTTTGGAGCGAGCATCGGCACCCTCAGGCTAAAAAACAACAGTATATAATCCAAAAGGGAGATTCAGTGCATCCATAAAGCCACGTTCTTTGGCTTTAGCTGCCGGTCCACAAAAACCTCATCCGGCAAAAACAAAACTTATTTCTTTGTTTAGTGTTAAGTTTGGGCACTTTCCTTTGCACAGTACTTGTTACGTGAAGGTTCTTTTGCCGAACAAAAATACCGCAATGCCTGCTTCAGCTTCATCAAATTCCTCTTTAGAAATAGCCCCGTATGGGCCTGTGGTTAAAGAATTGGATATTAGTATTGAACCCGGCATTCAAATGCTTTGCCTTGGCATTCCTAACAAAGAATGTCAAATCAGTCAATTACCCATTCCCAAAACTGCCGAATGCTTAATTGCCGTGTACAGCCAAGAACACATGGCCGGTGGTTCCGCTATGAATAAAGTGGCTTTATCCGCGCTGAAACCCGAGGCCGGTTCTAACAAAAAAATGCGGTTAACTTCCACGGCAAACCGAGTGTTTGTTTTCCTCTTGTCTAAACAATGGCTGGCGCATTATGGCAGTAACCTAGGCTTTGACGCCTTTAACAGGCAACTGCAAGCGCTGCACGGAGCGCTTGTTTTAAATGCCACCTTTCAAGAAGAAACTACTCACCTCTTAAACCATGCCCCTCTGTCAAAGGTGAGTCACCTGCAGTGGAACTACTTTACGTTCCAAACCCTCAAAGCGTTTTTTCAGATTCAAAAAAGCATTACAGGCAGCGGTCGCCCCAAAACCAGCAACGAAGATATAGCCCAAAATGCAATTCATTTTATGGAGCAACACATCGAAGAGTCCATAATTTCTATTGATCAAATTGCCGACCACTGTGGCGTTAGCTCCTCCAAACTCAAAAATATATTTAAGGCAACAACTTCTCAGTCGGTATACCGCTACTACCTAAACCTGCGGTTAGATTATGCCGCTGAGCTACTCCAAAATACCGGGCTTAACGTTTCCGAAGTAGCCTTTCGTGTCGGCTACTCCAACATCAGCAAGTTTTCTGAAATGTTTAAAAAACGCCATGGCAAACTCCCCTCCGAACTAAGGCAAGTGGCCAATTAAATTCTGAAAAATAAAGCTTTAGGCCAGGTCTATATCGAATTGAACCAGGTTCACAAACTCCTTAATGCGCGCGTCCAACTCTTCTTGGCGCAGGTCGGTTACCCGTTCAATTCCAAATTTTTCTACGCAAAAACTGGCAATGGCCGACCCGTAGATTACGGCACGCTTCATGTTTTCGAAGCTCAAATCGCCGGTGGCAGCCAAATATCCAATGAATCCTCCGGCAAAGCTATCGCCCGCACCGGTAGGGTCAAAAACTTCTTCCAGGGGAAGTGCCGGAGCATAAAACACTTCCTTTCCATGAAAGAGCAGCGCACCGTTTTCCCCTTTCTTAATTACCAAATACTTAGGCCCCATAGTAAGGATTTTCTGGGCCGCCACCACCAAACTGTATTCTCCGGTTAATTGGCGTGCTTCTTCGTCGTTAATGGTAAGTACATCTACCAGTTTAATGGTTTCAATGAGCTCATCCCAAGCCGTATCCATCCAAAAGTTCATGGTATCCATTACCGTAAGCTTTGGACGCTTGTTCATTTGATTCAACACGCTTTTCTGTACGGCGGGAACCAAATTCCCCAGCATTAAAAAGTCCAGCTCTTTCAAAGAATCCGGAAGCACAGGATTAAAGTCCGCAAGGACATTCAATTGCGTATCTAAAGTATCTCTTGAATTCATATCGGCGCGGTAGCGACCATGCCAAAAGAAAGACTTCTCACCCTGCTTTATTTGCAAACCCTCGGTTCCAATACCACGGCGGTGGAAGTTTTCAATGCCGCTTTGCGGAAAGTCATCTCCCACCACAGAAACCAGGTGAATGTTGTTTTTAAGAAAATAAGAAGCCGCCAACGACACGTAGGTGGCAGCACCGCCAATAATTTTTCCTGATTCCCCAAAAGGGGTTTCTACTTGGTCAAATGCAACGGTTCCAATAACAAGTAAGCTCATAATGCAATGTTTCTCGGGCGTCAAAGGTAGAAAAATACCTTGGTAGACCGGCGTACTGAGCTTATTCGCTGGCAAATTGCCATACAGCACATGCTTTCGAGGCCCAAGCGCAAGCCGTAAAGGGCTAGAATCATGGCGACCTTTGCTGTTTTTGGGCGGCTAAACCGGGCTGTCTGCTGTAGTCCTCGGCTCCGTCCCAAGGCGCGCTAAGCGGTACGGGGTCCCCCGAAGCATCGGGGGCCTCCGCCCGCTAAGCGCGCCTAGGGACAGAACCTGTGGGCTGCCGCTTCCATCCCTGCCGCTAAAGCATCTTCCAAAAAAAGCGTTCAAAAAAGAATTTGACCAACACTGGGCTTCAGCCAGGGCTATGCACTTGAAAACACAGCGCATCAACGGCCTTTTTCTTTGGTTATCTGATTTTTGAATCTTAATTTTGTGAAATATGGTTTTTGCATATTTTGCCCCATATACTAGATGTTTTTCCGCCATTTTTTTCCAAAAATTCGCGAAAAACTCAATACATTATTGCGTTTTAGATCTACGCACGCATCAAAATTTTCAATAGAATTTTAATGAAAGAGTCATCTAAAGATGTCCAATTTGAGGTGTTTGATGCCTTCCATCAAATGGCAGAAGACGAAAAGCAGCAGGCCGTACAGTTTTTACACCGCCATTTAGAACGCTTTGGCGATGAGGCTTCTGCCATACATAAAGCCATCGATTATGCCTTAAAAGACATTCCGTCCTTCGGCGGCTTTGTACTCAAGGGAAGCTTGGAAAACAAGGCCATCGGATATGTAGTCGTAAATGCCACAGGCATGGGTGGATACATTCCCGAAAACATATTGGTATACATTGCCACCGACGCTGAACTGCGCGGCAAAGGCCTTGGAAAATCCTTACTTCAAAAAACATTTGCCCTGGCCCACGGAGATATTGCCCTGCATGTAGAACCCGACAATCCGGCCAAACGCCTGTACGAGCGCGAAGGATTTACCAACAAATACCTGGAAATGCGCAGAAGCCATAAGGCATGACCACCCTGGATTTTATAGTCTTTGGCATATACATGCTTTTGGTCTTGGGGGTGGGCTGGTATTTCTACCGAAAAAACACCGACGCCGACGATTATTATGTAGGTGGCCGCAATATGGGCGCCGGGCACATTGGCCTATCTGTAGTAGCTACCGATGTAGGCGGAGGTTTTTCCATTGGTTTAGGCGGCTTGGGCTTTCTTATGGGCATGAGCGGCTCATGGATGTTGTTTACCGGACTCATTGGGGCCTGGTTGAGTGCGGTTTTACTCATTCCCAAAATTTTTAAAACCAAAAACTATAAAGCGCTCAGTTCGTTTCCGGGTTTTTTAAAAAGCCATTATGGAAAACATGTGGCCTGGTATGCCGGACTAATATCCGGGATAGGTTATTTGGGCTTTACGGCCTCTCAATTTTTGGCCGGAGCCAAACTGGCTTCGGGCACTTTTCCTGAAATCGACCAAAACACCGCCCTGTTGGTCATGGGCTTAGGGGCTGTACTTTACACCGTTCTAGGTGGCATGAAGGCCGTTATTTATACCGACACCTTCCAGTGGATTATTTTAATGGGAGGGCTTATTGGCATCGGCATTCCCTTGGGATACCTGGCTGTAGGGGGTTGGGATGGCTTGCAACAACACCTTCCAGCTTCGCACTTTAGTTTGAGAAATTTGGGTTGGAAACAAGCCGTCAATTGGGCTTTTACCATTATTCCCATTTGGTTTGTGGGCATGACCTTGTACCAAAGAATCTTTGCCTGCAAGGACGAAAAAACAGCGAAAAAAGCCTGGTTTTTGGCAGGGCTTTTTGAATACCCCATCATGGCTTTTATGGGCGTATTGTTGGGCATGTTTGCGCGCGCCGGGGCAGACCAAGGCATGTTTGCCGCCGATGGCTTTGCTTCTGCTGCTGCTTTAGGCGACGAAGAGGTGGCCTTGCCCATGTTTTTGCGCAGTATTTTACCGGCCGGCTTAACCGGTCTAATGTTGTCGGCCTATTTTTCGGCCATTATGTCTACGGCCGACAGTTGCCTTATGGCGGCCTCTGGCAATTTTGTAACCGACCTTACGCGTATTGGGAAAGGTTCGGCCAAATCGGTGATTCGATGGAGCCAAGCCATTACCTTAATTACCGGCATTTTAGCCATTTTACTGGCCTTAACGGTAGACCAAGTACTGGATTTAATGTTGGGTTCTTATGGGATTATGGTAGCTAGTATGTTGGTTCCGGTCTTAGCCCTGTTGACCGGAATAAAACTCAGCCGCAGGGGAGCCTTGAGCACCATGCTTGCCGGCGCCTTGGTTACCGGTGCTTTTATGCTTGCCGAAGGCATGGCAGACCAGGAATTGCTTTGGGGATTTAAGCCCTTGATTCCCGGCATTTTGGCCAGTATGGCGGTGGCCTTAATGGATGTAATGAGGCGTCAAAACAACAAGGCATGAGGACACCAGGGCTTTTAGACATGCAAAAGGCAGGTTTCATTTTGGAAGGAGATCTCCGCCCCGGGGCGCGCCGATTGCCCGCAAGCCGGCGGCCCATGCAGCCCGAGCCGAGGATGCGGAACGCCAGAGAGCACCCGGAGGCCGTGGCTGCATGTGGCCGGTGGCTTGGGGACAAAAGGCAAGCACCGGAAAAGGCGGCCAAAACCCATAAAAAAACAAGCTATGGCAATTCTTGAACTCAATAGCGAAGCCCTTAAATACAATTTTAAGCAGCTAAATCAATACTTTGGCAAGCACAACAAGCATTGGGGTGTGGTTACTAAAATGCTGTGCGGCAACTCTTTATTTTTGCAGGAGGTG
The DNA here is from genome assembly GCA_964545365.1 of uncultured Candidatus Competibacteraceae bacterium. Lineage (GTDB taxonomy): Bacteria > Bacteroidota > Bacteroidia > CAIKAF01 > CAIKAF01 > CAIKAF01. The sequence continues at coordinate 20,377 of CAZJFM010000036.1, forward strand.
CTGAATTTGGAGCCGGAGACTGTGTTCGACAGCCGGCTGAGTAATTTGGAAGCCGTGCGTAAATTGCGGCCGGATATTCAAACCGCGTATATTAAACCACCCCCTAAACGCAGTTTAAAAAAGCTGCTTAAAGTGGCCGATATCTCCTTCAATACCAGCGTAGAAACCATTCGGGCCATCAACGATTTAGCCGGCACATTGGGCAAAACCCACCAGGTGGTGATTATGATTGAGATGGGCGATTTGCGCGAAGGGGTAATGCGCGAGGATTTTGTATCGTTTTATGGATCCATATTTGAATTGCCTCACATAGAGGTAATTGGTATAGGAGCAAACCTAAATTGCCTCAATGGCATTATGCCCTCGCACGACAAACTTATACAGCTGAGTTTGTATAAGGAATTGGTAGAGGCCAAGTTTGGCAAAAAAATCCCCTGGGTTTCGGCCGGAACCTCGGTAACGCTACCCATGCTTCCTAAAAAACTGGTTCCCAAAGGCATGAATCATTTTCGGGTGGGCGAAACCCTGTTTTTTGGTGTGGATTTGTTTGAGCACAAACGCTTTAGAAATTTACGAGAAGATGTTTTTTCTTTAAAGGCCGAAATCATTGAAATTCAAGAAAAGCCTCTTCAGCCCAGCGGTCCCCGTGGCATGAATTTACAGGGCGAAGTGGCAGAAGACCTGCCCGACGATTTCAGCCAAACCTCTACCCGAGCCTTGGTAGATATTGGTTTGCTGGACATTGACTTAGATAATATTGTGCCACGACATACCGACTACCGAATCGACGGTGCAAGTTCGGATATAGTAGTGCTGGATGTGGGCAGCAACCCATCTCGGCTTAAAGTGGGCGACTATATTGATTTTAAAGTGAACTATATGGGTGCCTTGCGCTTGCTGAACAGCTATTATGTAGAAAAGCAGGTAAAGCAACGTGAAATTAGAGTTCCGGTGAGGAATAGTCCCAATTGAGGTTGAAATTGAACGCGTAAACGTATATTCGTTTTTGGGCTAGCCCACAGATGAATGATTCATGGCCTTTTTGCGCATTAAATTATTTTCCAACTTCCGACTTCGGTGCAGCTTAGATATGCGCTGCTCGTGGATGGTTTTTGGGCTTTGGCTTGGCATTGGCGGGTTATTATCTGCTCAACGCCCGGGCTTAAATGAAAAAAATTGGCCGTCGGTAAGTTCGCCCGAAGTGGCGCAACTTTCGGACTGTTTGGGTTCGGGAGAACCGCGAGCCTGCCTGGAGGAGTTGGAAGCACTGGGCAACAAAGCCTATGTAGAAAACGACAGTGCGCTAATCATCAATTACTTGTATTTCAAGGCCTCACTTTTGAGTCGGCTGAACCGTTTTGAAGAAGCCATTGCGGTGCAACAACAAGCGGAAGCCATGGGCCCTACATACGATGGCTTGGCCTATTTTAAAGTGTTGGTTTCCTTAGGTGCCACCTATTTTGAAAAGCAGGATTATTATAAATCCATAGACTACCTTATTCGTGCGGAAGACATCTACGATGCCCGGATTCCCGCGTTTGAAGGAGCCGTATTGATGAACTATTTGGGCATTTTGTATTATCAGGAAGGCGCCTACCAAAGTGCTTGGGAGTACTTTACCAAGGCCTTATATTTAATGGATAAAGACGAGGCATCGATGCAGGCTGCCCGCAGAACGTCTTGGCTTCAAAACGTGCTTAGCAATATAGGCCTGTGCCATCTTCGCCTAAACCGACCCGAACTTGCCCTCAAGTTTTTCCATATAGCCTACCGAGAAGCCAAGGCAAATTGGAACACCGATGGAATGGCGCTGGCCATGCTCAATAAGGGCCGCACTATTCACTCCCTCTACCCCGATTCTACGGGTTTGCATTTTTACGAAAAAGCCTACGGTTTGCTTTTAGTAAACCGTAGTCCGGAATTATTGGCCAATACGGTAGCTTTATTAATGGAAGCACATATGGATTTGGACCAATTGGACGGTGCCGAGCCTTATGTAGTTATGGCGCTTCAATCGCTAAACAACAACCGCAATTTAACATCGACACAAGCCGTCTATTCTGCCTTAGCTCGCTACCATTATTTAACCGGAGCCTACCGTCCTGCTTCGGAGTATTATCAAAAAGCAAATTTGCTGTTGGACAGCTTAACCCAGCTGGACTCTAAAAACCTAATGCAACTGGAGGCTACTCGGCAAAAGCTTAGCCAAGAACGGGCTGAACGCAAATTGTTTGAGGCCCAAACCCAAAACACGAACGAAAATTACCGAACCACCATCGTTTTTTTAATAATTGCGGGAGCAATTTTATTGGTTTTGGTAGTTTTAACCAACCGTTTATACATCCAGCAAAGGCGCACCAGTCGGCTGCTTAGTACGGTACGGACGCAAAAAGAAACCTTGGAAAAGTTAAATGCAGAGCTACGTCTGACTCATGTGCACAAAAATTACCTGTTAGGGGCGGTGGCGCACGACATACGCAACCTATTGGGCAATGTAAATCAAGTGTCGGAGCTGTTGCTCATGGATTTTGAGGGAGAAGACGAACAAAGCAAACGTTCCAGGCATTTGCTGCAATTAATGAACCAAAGCGGCCGTTTGGGCATGCACACCATTCAGGATTTGTTGGAAGGAGTTCGCCCTGCGGGAGAAATAGATTTAGAGAAAGAGCCTATAATGCCTGCAAACCTGGTGCAGGAAGTGGTGGATTTATTGAGTTTACGTGCCGAACGTAAGCAGCTAAGTATACATACCCATATTGAGTTTAACCGCAGTTTTTTGGCAGATTCGGACAAGCTAAAGCGGGCTTTAGTAAATGTGTTGGACAATGCCATTAAATTCAGTCCAAACCGATCTGAGATTCACCTTTGGGTAGAAAAGCAGGGTGATTTTTTAAGCATAATAGTGCAAGACCAAGGGCTAGGGTTTAAGGACGAAGCCATCCCCAATTTCTTGGAGCCGTTCAGTATAGAAGGTAGAAAGGGCACCGCCGGGGAAACCACCACCGGATTAGGTCTGTATATTGTGCACAAGCTCGTAAGTGCGCACGGAGGAAGCTTGAGCATAGAGAACCGCCCGGATGGAGGTGCAGAGGTAAAGGTGCGTATTCCTATGGGAGTGGGCTGAGAGGCAAATTGCAAGCCCTTTAAAACTCCGGACCGCAGCGCAA
>CAZJFM010000037.1:0-23454 GCA_964545365.1 uncultured Candidatus Competibacteraceae bacterium
ATTATAAACCCTGACAGAAACGTCAGGGCCTGCTTTACGGCCAAATCTCAAGCAATTTGGTCTGACCATAGCGTCAGGGTCCTCATTTACAATCAGTAAACTTTGGCGCGTCCTGACGCTTCGGTCTGGAACTTCGTCTTGAAAACACAACGCGTCAATGGTCTCAGAATCTCTTGGAGTCAGATACTTGGTCTTGAAAACACAAGGCGTCAGTGATCTCTATGTTTTTCAGCGGTATCCATTTGGAAGACATGCGCCCCTGACCGAACCGATAGCTGTACGCAGCCGAAACAAGGCGTGCCTTAGCGGGTGGAGGACCGGCCAAAGGCAGGTACCCCGCACCGCTTAGGCAAGCCTGTTGAGGCAAGTACACTAAAGGAGAGGGCAGGTTAAGGCGCCCCCCCAAAAAAAAATCCGAAAATAAAACCAAAGCAATGGTTTGAAATCGCCATGTGTAAAAAGGATGGCTGAGCGAGAAGTGCCAGTTTAGATTAAGCCGCGGCCTTTCATTTCCAGGTACTTGTTTATCGTGTTGACGGTAAGTTGCTTGGGAGTGGTCCATACGGCGTAAATTCCCTGAGCTTCCAGGGCTTTTATGCACAAACGCTTCTCATACATTTGCTTTTCGGCAAGGGTTTGCAAATACACGTCTTCGGTGTTGCGGATGGGCTTTTCCAATAAGCTTTTAAGCCCTGTGTTCTGGAAAAACACAACCACCAGCACGTGACCACGGCTAAGTCGCTTTAGGTAAGGCATTTGCCGTTCAAGCGAGGTAAGTGTTTCGTAATTGGTGTACAGAAGCAACAGACTTCGCTGGCGGATTTTTTTGCTCACAAAGTGGGCCAAACCCTCCACATTATTTTCTAAAAACTGTGTTTCTAAGCGGTAAAGGGTTTCTTGAATGCTACCCATATACCCGGGTTTGCGTTCGGCAGGCAAAAAGGCTTCTACCCTGTGGCTAAAGGCAAGAATGCCGGCTTTGTCGGATTTTCTAATGGCAATACTTGACACAGCGAGCGCGGCGTTTATGGAGTAGTCGAGCAGGGTCATGCCATCGAAGGGAGAACGCATGGAGCGCCCCATATCCAAGAGATGATATACCGGTTGGGCTTTTTCGTCGGTGTACCGGTTGGTCATTAGCTTGTTCCGCCGAGCCGTGGCCTTCCAATTGACGTGGCGCAGCTCGTCGCCCGGCACATAGTCCGATATACGGTCAAATTCCGTAGTATTTCCTGCTCTACGGATTCGTTTGATGCCGAGCATCTCCAGGCGATCGGAAATGGCAAGCAACTCGAACTTACGCATTTGGAGGTAGGAGGGGTAAACAGCAACATCTATGGCCTGACCGTCTTGCTGCTTATAGCCGGCCAGTCCTAAAACAGAGGTCAATAAAGTGTTTATGCGGCCAAAGCTGTACACTCCTCTTTTGGTGGGATGTACAACATACCGCAACTTTTTGCCTTGGTGGCCTTTTAGCAGAAGCTTAAAGCGCAAATTGCGCAATTGAAAGGCATAAGGGCTCTCATCTTCGACGGTAAGTTTCCAAGGAATTGGGCTTCTATTGTTTAAAAAAATAAGAACTTCGTTAGGATCCCCATTGCTTAAGCGGTCGGCAACCACTCTTCGTGCTGCCATTTTTCTATGGTAAATCCATGCCATGCCCCCTTCTATAAGGGTTAAAGACAATAAAACGAACAACAAAATCCAGCCCAAATCCACCAACATGGGAAAGAAAATACCCGCCGAAAACAACAGGCAAATCAAACCCAAGCCCAAAAAGAAATTGGGCAATAAAAAAAAGCGGCGGAAAAATAGGAACAGGGCCTTCATTAACGGGGTACTTCCAAGGAGTCAAGTATTTGACGAATAATTTGGTCGGGCTGCGCGCCTTCCATTTCTCTTTCCGGGGTTAGTTGCACTCTGTGGCGGAGAATAGGAAAGGCCACAAAATGAATATCGTCGGGGGTTAGGAAGTCACGCCCTTGAATGGCAGCCAATGCCTTGCCGGCTTGGAGCATTGCCAGACTCGCTCTGGGAGAAGCACCCAGCATAAGGTTGGGGTTTACGCGGGTGGCATGCGTTATTTCTGCAATATGCTTTAATAAACTCGGCTCGGCTTTTACTTCTCGAATGAGGGCTTGCAGACGCTCGATTTTTTCGGCATTTAACAAGGGTTCCACAAAACTGGCGGACATATCCCTTTTTCGCTCTTGCACCCGAGTCAATATTTCTTCTTCTTCCGATAAATTGGGGTATCCAACGTTGATTTTGAACAGGAAGCGGTCGAGCTGAGCTTCCGGAAGTCGGTAGGTTCCTTCCTGCTCTATGGGGTTTTGGGTGGCAATAACCAAGAAAGGACGTTTAAGGGTATAACTGGTGCCGTCTACCGAAACCTGATGCTCTTGCATACACTCAAAAAGGGCGGCTTGGGTTTTGGCCGGTGCCCGGTTGATTTCGTCGATTAAGACCACTTGAGCAAAAATGGGTCCCGGATGAAAATCAAATGCACTCCGTTCGGGGTGGTAAATATTGGTCCCCAGCACATCGGAGGGCATTAGGTCGGGAGTAAACTGAATACGACCAAAGCTTACGTCCAAGGATTTGGCCAGCAATTTTCCCATTAGGGTCTTGGCTACTCCGGGATTTCCTTCCAGCAAAATATGTCCATCGGCTAAAATGGCCGTGAGCATAAGTTGACTAATGTTTCGTTGCCCTACTACCTCGCTATGGATGAGTTGAGCCATGGCTTCGGCAGCGTCTTTCAGTTCTTGAAAGGCCGGCGGGGTTTGATACATTTTTTCCAGTCCTTCCTCTTGGCCGGTTTCTTCGGCTTGGGAAGCTTGCGGATCTTGGCCTTGTGCGTCTTGGGGAAGCTTAGGCTCTTCTTGGGGGTCAAGCTGTTCTGTCATAACTATACATTTGAAGCACGTTGATGAAATTTTTCTAGTTGTTTGCTGAGGTTTAATAGCTTGGCTTCGCTTATGGAGTTCAATTTAGAAACTTCCATAACCTGAGTGAGGGTATCGCTTGCCAAGTCTACGGGCACCCCGCATTTTAGGGCTACCTCTTGCACCAAAGCCTGGTCTTTCATTTCGAAATTTACTCGGTATTTATTCCTGAGCAGGTCGGTGAAATACAATACTTTCTTCCTTGCCAAATCGTCGTGATCGCCTTGTTGCAAATACAAAAAACCTATGGCTCGCACAAAGTCCAAGGAACTGTTGGAGGGGGGCTTTATTACGGGCATTGGTCGGCTTAGGCGTTTGCCGCCAAAAAAAGCAAACAGCAACAAAAGCGCACCCATGGTGAGCCATCCGGCGCGCAGCGCAGGATTATCGAGAACGGCTCTAAATTCGTTGGGGCTTTGCATTATGCCGGTATGGTAGTATTCGTCAAAATACACAGGCACGGTTGGGAGTAAAGAAAAGAGCGCTGCGGAATAAAGATTTCCTCCGGGATGCACCATATGGTAATTGGAAAAAAGTGCAGGAGCAGAGCTCAGATAAAAGTACCCCTTGCCATAGGCAACGCGTACTAAGTTAGGTGCTCCTTCTTTATTTACTCCAAGCGTGTCAAAGGGTTTTAAAAACTGGTAGGGCTCAAACACCCAGGCCAAATTCATTAAACTGGTATAAAAGGTGCGCTGCGGCAGCGGTCCATCCATTACCAAGCTTACCGAAGAGGTATCGTAGGCATCTACGCTATACCAATCCCAAGAAGCGCTAGTGGTTTCAATGCCAATGGTGTCCACTAAGGAGCCGTAGATCATATCCTCGAATGCCAAAACCGCATGATTGCCGGCTGCCACATAGCGCAAAAGTGCCTGCTGGGCAGAATCGGACAATTGAATCCTTTGGTCAATTAATACATAAGCCGAAGTAGGCAGTCCTTGCAAACTATCGAGCAAGGGTATGGTGGCTTGTTGTGTTTGCTGCACCCTGTCCTTTCCAAATTGATGCTTCAAGTCTTCTACCAATACATAGGTGCCGGAAGGTTGCTTAAACTTGGAGCTGTAGTTCACTCGCCAGTCAATCTGGTGGGGTGCGATGTAGTACATAAAACCAATGATGCAGGCCACCACCGTAAAAAAGAGCAAATAAATCTGCCATTTATTCATGCGGCACCTCCTTTGGGCTCAATGCGGTACGCACTTTGGCGCTTTGCTTTTCAAACGCTTTTGCCTGGCCTTTGCTCACCCTTTGCTTGCCATACCAAACGGCATCAAATGCCATGGCCAGGGTGTTAAAATCCCGGCGAATGGCCACATCGGAAATTTCAAAAGAAAAATCGATGTTGGTTTTGTGGCCGGACCAATGGATGTGTCCGGATGCATCTAAATCTTTGAGGTATTGCAAAAACAATAGCCGAACCACCATATCAAAAGCCCCCATTTTCCATGCGCGTTTTAGGGCATCCTCCATGGGGATTTCTCGTATATCTTCTTCCAAAATTTCGCCCAACTCCGTTACTTGCTTGGTTTTGGAGCTAAGTACTTTTTCTAGTTTTCCTCTAAACAAGAAGAATAAAACCGTTAGGAGCGCCAGAATTACAAAAACCCAGGCCAAATAAGGAGGGAATTCCACCCTTCCGGCGTCTATGGTATTATCAATTAAGGGGTTGGTAAGTTTCGCGAGTTCGTCTTCATTATCCGGATCCTTGCTTTGGTACCAAATGTCGCGCTGCTTACTGAACTCCTCTTGCACCTCCATATCCGGCGTTCTTAGGCTATCTACCCGAACCTGCTGCCCCATAAGGCTAAGCCCCAAAAACCATATGCCTAAGCAAATAAGCCCTCTCATTGCGCTTCGTCTTTAGAGATGGGCTGCAAATGATTGCCAAAAGATTGAATGCGCTTGCGCAACCGAATGCCCTCAGACTTTTCGGAAAGGCTCAGGTGAAAAATACCCGCAAACAAAAACAAAGGAGTGGTAAGGAGTGGAAAGGCCACATGCGAAATCAAATTGGTGGTGGCCAGCAAATCCAACAAATAATCTACATCCTTAAACCCTGAGGCAAACCAACCCAACAAGTAGCCTACCATGGAAAGCACAGACAAAGGAGCGATGGACAAGCACAAGTAGGTAAGCAAGCCAATAAAGCCGGCCATAATGGTTTGTCCAAAATTCCACCCGCTGGCATGGGCCATTTCAAAGGACTTACCAATGCCCACAAAAATATTTTTCTTTCGTAAATCAGCCGCAATAAAAAACTGCAGCACCACCAAGGCCACATAGCCTACCGTTAGCATAATAATGCCCATGCCCGTAAAGGTGCCCAGCATGCCTAAAAAAAACGAATCGCTGGCCGCGGTTAAGCCAATAATAAAACCCGCTATCATAAATACGATGAACAAAAAGAAAATCAATATAATGTTGGTTACAAACCACAGCATTACCCCCAAAATATACCAGCCCAAACGACGCAAAGAAAGCAGCAATAGTCGAGACAGCTCAGGAGCCTTCCCCTCCTTTGCATAGTTCACCAAAAACTGATTGATAAAGCAAATGTGCATAGCAAAAGCCGTCAAAAAAATGAGCATCGCCAATAAATTGCTACCCAAAAAACCCTGTTGTGCCGTTTGGAACATCCTTTCTTGGACAGAGAACAAACCCGCTTGGCTTATCACCAAAAAGTAGGCGAACAGGTAAAAAGGCAAGGCCACCAAGAGCGAGCCGCCTAGCAAAAGCTTGGCATGCCTCCGAATGATTTGAAAGGTAAGGGTAAGCGACTGTCCCGCCGATCGACGTTCCAACAATTCCACATGTGCCGGTGTTTCCCTCATAGCCCCTGTGGTTTAGATTCAATTACCAAGTAACGCAAGCTGCGGAAACCCAGTGCTACCGCTATCAAAATTAAAAAACCGGGAACCACCCAAAACCAAAAGCCACTGCCCGATTCGGCATCGGAGCTGTCCAACAAACGATTAACCACCCCTAAAACCAAGGCGCCTACCAACAATAGCCCAGAAAAAATGAGCTGACCCACAGCCCCGTATTTCTCAAGCGAGGCATCGGTGGTGACGCTACTATGGTTTTCTTGGGCCATGCTCAGGGGTAGCGCCACAAAATAACTGAGCAATAAGCCCAAAGACAAAAGAATCACCACCAAGCTAAGCAATACCCGCGGCCACTGCTCAGACAAGGGCGCCAACACCGGCGCAAAACGAGTCAAAAGCCCCTCTATAAAGCCGGCAATAATAAAAAACGGAATCAAGCCTACCATGATTTTCAAGGCTTGTTTGCCTCTGTACTTCATGGACTCTGAGCGGGTGTAGGTACCCGGAAACAAAAGGCCTCGAGTCAAGGTAAAACCTGCACCGCCCGCTAAAGCAATAACCGTTAATTCAATGGTTCCATGCATAAACACCCCCAGCATGCCCGTCAAAAATACCTGGTACTTGGCAAACAGCGCCAAAAAAGCTCCCACCATAATGCCGTTGGACACCAGTAAAAAGAAGGTTCCAAGACCAAACAACAGCCCTCCGGCAAAAGCCAAAAATGCCACACGAATGTTGTTTACAGTAATGTTCAAAAACATTTCTGAAGCAAAACTATCTTGACCATAGATGGCTGTAGGTTTCCCTGAATTAATGTTTGCTTTGGTATATTCTACATAGCCCTCGCCCAATATCAGGTTCAAAAAATTCTCGTCGAGCGAAGCACTCATCCAACCCAAAAACACCGAAAACAAGAAAAGGGCCAATGAAAAAACCAAGGGCTTATAATTGGCAGCCACAGCCAAAGGCACTTCCTGAATCCAAAAGGAAAAAAAACGTCCCTTGCGTTCCTTCTTGTTCTTGTACAACGAGAAGTGGGTACGCGCACTTAAATCATTCAAATACACCGTAACCTGGCTGTCTGGATAAAAGGTTCGGGCATAGGACAAATCGTCGGTAACCTGAATAAACAGCTTCGACAGCTCATCGGCAGACACCTCTGCCGCCTGCTGCTCCAGCACCTCCTCCAAACGAGCCCACTGCTCTTGATTTTTTCGTATAAATACTGCTTCGCGCATAATCAACCGAGACTAAAGATAGATGCTTCCATAGGAATTGCCGATATTGGACCGTAATTTTCCACTGTTTTGGACATTTTTAATATTTCCACCTCCCAAAACGTAACCATCCAGTTCAATCTTGCCTCGGTGGGCGAACGGGCCGTTGCTTGGTTTATTGATTTGGCCATTATGCTCAGCCTCTATGGTTTGGGCTACGATATTTTCATTTCGGGCTTTGACATCACCCTCGACGATAGCGCCTTAGGTATTTTATTGGTTCTGCTTCCCATGCTTCTTTACCATTTTCTGTTTGAGTGGTTGGGCCAGGGTGCATCGCCTGGAAAACGTATCATGCGACTTAAGGTGGTAATGAAAGACGGAAGCTCCCCTTCTTTGGGCGCATATGCCGCAAGACATATTACCCGACCCTTTGAATTTTTATTGGTACCCGGACTTGCCTTTTTGGCCTATTTGTTCAGTGGCACCGGTCAACGCCTCGGCGATATGCTGGCCCAAACCTTAGTTGTGCGCAACCAAAACCGCGTACAGCTTAAATCTCAAACGGTTAAAGCGTTGCCCGACGATTACAAACCCATGTTTAAGGCGGCACAACACTTGCGCCCCGCCGACATACAAATCGTGCGCGAGGTAGCTAAAATTTATATGGAAAGCCTAAACCCAAACATACTTAAGGAACTAAGGGAACGAATGGAAACCAGCCTTCACACCCGGTCCGAGCTCAAAGACATCCCATACATCCAGCAGGTAGTAAACGACTACACCTGGTTTCAGCAGCAGCAAGACGTATTTTGAATTTGGCAGCCTATTCCGGCCCTTATTGCCAGCCCACGATTGAAATCGTGGGCATAAATCCCACCCCGAAATTTCAATCATGGGCTTAAATACCACCCGCGATTTCAATCATGGGTATATAACCTCAAAAAACCGGTGCCTTCCTCAACCTAAATCCCAACAAGACAGGCACCAGCAAATAGGGGCCATTAAACAACAGAAAACGAACCGGATGCTCCGAAATCAAGCCTGTTTGATCGGGGTCAGCCAACTGAATCCAGATATAATAGAGCATGCTGTAGGTCAACGCTCCCGAATACAGCAGTCCGGGCACTCGAATCCAGGATTTCTGCTTCCAAAAGCCATACACAAACATCAGGTACATGGGTCCCCAAACCAGGGCCGAAATAAGGGTAGCATACTGCACAAAGCTGGGGTTTTCAATGAGCAGGGGGTCTGTGCCTTTGGCATACCACTCGTAGGTGAGCCGCCCCAGGGGGTTGCTGCTGGTGGCCGAAAGCTCCACATCCAGTCCATTTAGAATATCAAAAAACAAGGAGGAGACGGTGAACACGGAAAAAATCACCACAAAAAACAGGTCGTATGGTCTTTGCTTAAGAGGTTTGATATTGGACATATGCCGCATTTTTGAGTTAACCTAATGGCATAGCAAAAGGTTCAATATAAGAAAGGAAACATAATGAAACGGGCCTTCTGCTTGTATTTGGCCCACAGGCTCCCATACTTTTCTCGGCAGCGCTTTTCGTCACGCCAAGCCCTTTGAGTAAGCAAAATAAGCAAAGACAGGGGAAGCAAATAAGGCCAAATATGTTCAAAACCGGTGCACAAGGCAAACGAAAGGTATACCAACACCTCACCCGTGTAGTTCAAGTGGCGCCCAATGCCCCAAAATCCACTAATGAGCAGCTTATTCTCGAGCAAGCGAGGGGCTTTGCCCCAAATACGTGCTTTTTTTCCCATTTTCTTATAGGCATACTTTTGCCAATTAGCAACTCGGAACAAGTAGTGAGCTCCCAAGTGAAAGGCTACCAATAGCCAACCTAACAGGCCAAATTCCCGCCAAATATCGTCGGCCAAAAACCAACCGCACAGGGGATACAAAAAGGGAACGTATACGGTGTCGCCCCAAACCAGCATAAAACCAAAACGTTCGGCAATAATGTCCCAGGTAGACAACATAAACTCTTCCATAACGTAATGGCTCAGGAGATAAAGCCACCAAAAGGCCTGGAAAGTGAGCATCCAGGGGTTGAGCACATGATACTCTTGCCATTGATATTGAGCAAAGGCAATCACGAATAGGTGCATGCCCAGCAGGGAGGGTTGATAGAAGTACATTTTCAGGTCAACCTTGGCCCATTCCGGGTTTTGTTCTATGCCGAGCCAAAAATCCCAAGCCGGACCACGGCGGCCACCCAAACGTTTAATTCCTCTCAGGTACAAATACACGCTGCCGGCAACGGCCCAAAGGTTGGCGGCAATAAACAAGTCCCAAAAGTGGGCGATCATCCAGACTAGGGAATAATCGGACTTCCAGGCAATCCACACCAGTAAGTTAACCAGCAAAAACGAGAGTAGTCCGGTAAGGCGGTACCTTTTGTTATTGCCATACTGTCCTTTGATGGCCGGAAGAAAGCGAGCCAGCGTAAACAAAAAGGCAAAAAAGCCAGCCACAGCGGCAAACGAAAGCCCAAAACCCCATAGCGATGGAGCTTCAACCAGGTCAAAAACAGGAAAATCAAGCATACTTAGCTGATTTGATTGCAATAAATGTTAAAAAACTTTTTATATTTTTCATGTAGCGCAGCCAAATAATCTGAAAATCACAGTTTCTTTGTATCGCCTAACGCCTAAATGTATAAATTATGGCACACCACATACTACGCAAAATAAGCCTTTCCATTGGTGGGTTGGTATTAAGTACTGCCCTATTGGCACAAGACTTTTCCGGTTTGCATTCCGGCAACTGGGCGGGGGTTCATTCCCTGCATATCAACCCTGCCAATGTAGTGGACAACCGGTTTTCGGTAGATGTTAATGTGTTTAGCATCAACAGCTTTTTCGGCAACGACTATATTGGCATGAAAAAAGATCCGGTGTTTGATACGGATTTGTTTAGCGTAACGGATTTCGACGATCAATACCTTACCCGAGATACCAGTGGGAGTCCTAAGAACATGACCTTTTCGACCAGGGTTATGCTTCCGTCCTTTATGATGAATATTACCAAAAAGGACGCCATTGGTTTAAGCGTGAACCACAGGGCCATATTTAATATTGACGAGGTGACCCAAGACATCACCGAATTGATTTATAACGGGCTCACCCAAGGCGATTTGAATCTTGACTTTGCGGGTTCCTACGGTTCGGTAAATGGGGCGAGCTGGACTGAGGTTGGCTTGCACTACGGCCGGGTGATTATTGACAACAACCAACACTTCCTAAAAGGAGGAATTACCCTGAAAGCCATGTTAGGTGCCAATGCCGCCTACGCCACCATTCGGGACTTTAACTTTAGATTTAACGACCTAGATACCATAGAGTATCTTGCAGGCGATGTGTTTTACGGACATACGGAAAACCTTATTAACGAAGGGGGCTACAGCCCCTTGTCTGTCGCCGGTTTTGGTGTGGGCGTAGATTTGGGATTCGTTTACGAATGGCGCCCCAACTACATGCGCTACAAATACAATATGGATGGCGAAGAAAACCTTTGGCGCAAAGACAAAGAAAAGTACAAGCTGCGCATAGGTGTTGCGCTCAACGATTTGGGAAGCATACGCTTTACCAAAGTACCGGGCTCCTCTGACTATTCCGCAAATGTGCAAAACGTTGGCCTGGACTTTTTTGAGGGAGTAGAAAACATTTCAGACTTGACCAACCGTTTGAATGTACTGCCCGGAATGACCCAGGTAAATACCGGCAACCAATCCTTTAATATGGATTTGCCTTTGGCTTTAACCACCACTATTGATTGGCAAATAAAAGATGGCTGGTTTTTAAATGTAACACCGGTCATTGCCTTTAACCAAGGAACCAGCGATCAACAACGCCTGCATACCGTAAACTCTATTACCATAGTGCCACGCTACGAGCACCCTTGGTTTGGAGCCTATATGCCCATCTCTTGGAATCAGCTTACCTCCTTCAATTGGGGACTTTCTTTTCGCGCCGGTCCCATTGTATTTGGCTCAGGCTCCCTATTTTCCTGGCTCATACGCGAGCATAGCTATGGAGCGGATTTCTTTGTGGGCGCCAAAGTACCCATTCCTCACCGTTCGCCTAGAGATAAAGACAAAGACGGTGTTTCCGACAAGCGTGACAACTGTAAAGAAGTTGCCGGTGTTTGGGAATTCAAAGGTTGTCCTGATACTGACTTAGACGGCATACCCGATGCCACAGACGAATGTCCATTTGAGGCAGGGCCTGCAGAGTTCAATGGCTGCCCCGATACCGATGGAGATGGCGTTCAAGACAAAATCGATGCTTGCCCCAACGAAGCAGGGGTGAAGGAGTTGGCAGGATGCCCCGACAAAGACTCAGATGGCGTAACCGATGCTGAAGATGAATGTCCGGATGTCAAAGGTTTGGCCATGTTTAAAGGCTGTCCAGATACCGATGGCGATAGTATTCAAGACAAACTGGACCGCTGTCCAACCCTTCCGGGACCTGCCGAAAGCTTTGGTTGCCCCGATACCGATGGAGATGGCATTTTTGACGACAAAGACCTTTGCCCAAGTGAGCCAGGATTGCCCGAATTGGATGGTTGTCCTTTCCGCGACTCCGATGGCGATGGCATTAAGGACGTAGACGACCAATGTCCTAACCAAGCCGGCCCACCCGAAAATGGAGGCTGTCCTTATGCCGATACCGATGGCGATGGCATTATTGACCTTGAAGACAAATGCCCCAAAACCCCGGGAGTTAAAGAAGAAAATGGATGTCCGCCTATTGCTAAAGAAGATAAAGAAGTACTTCAACAGGCCTTCGATAACTTAGAGTTCGCTACCGGAAAAGCCATTATTAGCACCAGCTCTTACAGCTCTTTGGACAAACTAGCCGAAGTGCTACAGAAAAAGCCGGAGTACAAACTGCTTATTGAAGGACACACCGATAATGTAGGCCGCCGAAGCAGCAATATGACCCTGTCTAAAAACCGCGCCAATGCCGTTAAACTTTATCTACAGAAAAAAGGCATTGCAGGCGACAGAATCATTACCCAACATTACGGTCCGGATAAGCCCATTGGCGACAACGCTACCGAAGAAGGTCGCCAGAAAAACCGCCGGGTAGAAATGACGGTAATTTTTGACTAAGCCTTAAATCTGCACTTTGTAAAGCCTGTCGGGTTTCCGGCAGGCTTTTTTTATCTTTGAACAACACCGCAGTGTGGGGATATCCCCTTTTAGGCCTCATGCTCCATAACTCACCTTCTGCGTATGGTCATAAACGCCATGGTTAAAACATATTTAGAGTCTCGTCTTCGGCGTATTCAAACAGCCGCAGAACGTGCTCCGGAAGTTCAACAGCAGGTGTGGACTGAGCTTTTAACCCAAGGCAAAGACACTGCTTTTGGAACCGAACATAGGTTTGAGCGCATACGAAACTATGAAGACTTTAATCTAAGAGTCCCCATACGAAGCTATGAGGCTTTGTTTCCCTACATAGAACGTACCATGCGCGGCGAAAAGGATGTGTTGTGGCCCGGAACTGTACGCTGGTTTGCCAAAAGCAGTGGCACCACCAACGACCGAAGCAAATTTATTCCGGTCACCAAAGAATCGCTCGAAGAATGCCACTACAAGGGGGGCAGAGACGTGCTCTCTATCTACACCAAACACTACCCCGACCACCAATTGTTTGAAGGGAAAAGCTTGGTGTTGACAGGAAGTGTGCATCAAGATGAAGCTACCCAAGCACAAACCGGCGATGTGTCGGCCGTGCTGATTGAAAACATGCCCTTTTGGATTCATTTTTTCCGCACTCCATCCCGCGAAATTGCCTTTTTACCCAATTGGGAAGAAAAGTTAAGCAAGCTGGTAGAAGCCACCATTCGCGAAGACGTAACTTTTTTGTCCGGCGTACCCTCTTGGATGCTTTCGGTGCTTCAGAAAGCGCTCGAAATCACCGGGCATAACGACATCCGGTCCGTATGGCCTAACCTCCAGCTATTCATACATGGAGCCGTTCGGTTTGACCCCTATCGTCCCCACTACAAGCGTATCATTCCTCATGAAGATATGCACTACCTCGAAACCTATAATGCCAGCGAAGGTTTTTTTGGAATTCAAGACCTAAAGCAACCCGGCGAAATGTTGCTCATGACCGACTATGGAGTCTTTTATGAATTTATACCCACCTCTGAGCTGCATCTCGAAAAACCAAAAGCCATTCCTTTAGAAGAGGTTGAAGTTGGGGTAAACTATGCCATGGTCATTTCTACCAACGGAGGGCTTTGGAGATATATCATTGGCGACACCCTTAAGTTTAGTTCTATCGCACCTTATCGGTTTCATATTACCGGGCGAACCAAACATTTTATAAATGCTTTTGGTGAAGAATTGATGGTAGACAATGCCGAGATGGCCTTGGCCGAAGCCTGCAAACAGACAGGGGCTGTACTTACCGAATACACCGCAGCTCCTTTGTTCTTTGACCAAGACGGTACCGGCTGTCACGAATGGGTTATAGAATTTTCTAAGCCTCCGGAAAACCCCAAAGCTTTCGCACAAATCTTTGATAGCAGCCTAAAAGCATTGAATTCAGACTACGAAGCCAAACGAAAAGGCGATTTGACCCTTAAATTTCCACGTCTCTATTTGGCTCCGGAAGGCACCTTCTATTCCTGGATGAAACAAAGAGGGAAGACCGGAGGACAAAACAAAGTACCCAGACTTAGCAACGACCGCCAATACATCGATTCCATAAGCTTACTCTGCCCATGCGAGCCCGTTACTTTGTGAGCCTTGCAGCCCTTTGTTTGCTCAGCCTGGTCGTTGCAGAAAAAAATCATGCGCAAACGGCAAACTTTCAAGACCGCTTTAATGACTGGAAAGACGTGCGGCTTGATCCTAAAGGCACCTTTTGGATCTGGTCAAACAGGGAGCTTAGGCTGTATACCACCGATAGCCTGTTTTTAAGCCAAAGCTTTAATTCCTTTGGAAACATTCACAGCATTGACCCCTCCAATCCATTAAAAGCCCTGGCATTTTTTAAAGAACAAGGTCGATTGGTGTTTTTGGACAACAGCGGAAGCCCTCTGGCCGAAGGGGTACAATTGATGGACTTGGGAATGGACCAAGCCACAGCCGCCTGCCTATCTTACGACAATGGCTTTTGGTTGTTCCTTAGCAACGAAATGAGGTTGGTGAGGTTCGATAAACAACTAAACATAACCGTAGATGTCCCCAACGTGCACGTATTGGCGGAGGTTAGTGAATTGCACCCTGTATTTATGGCGGAGGCCGGACGCTACGTATTTATTTTGGACAATGATGGCCCGCTTTTGGTCTTTGATATTTTTGGTGGTTTTATGCAAAAAAATCAAGGCCCCAAACCGGGAAAATGCATGGACTGGCATACCGGAGGTGTGGAAGATGCGCAGCAAGGCCTTCGCATTTTCCGAAGCAAAAAAGGAGTTACATTACCAATTAAAGCCCCTGAAAACCTACCAAAATCCGCGGATTATTGGATGGGGAAAGAGAATCAATATATAAGCATTTCTGGCGACAGCCTAAGCTTTTACCGTTTCCGCTAAGAAATTTTAGCATATTTGTAACAGCCATAAGATTACCATTTTAAATTAATGTCCATGCATGTTGCCATTGCCGGAAATATCGGGTCAGGAAAAACGACACTTACCTCAAGACTAGAAAAGCATTACAATTGGGAAGCTCATTTCGAAGATGCCGACGACAACCCCTATCTGAATGACTTTTACGAAGACATGCAACGTTGGTCCTTCAATTTGCAAGTTTATTTTTTGCGCTCTAGGTTTAACCAAATTGTAGACATCCGCCAAAGTGGCAAAAAAGTCATTCAAGACCGAACCATCTACGAAGATGCGTTTATTTTCGCCCCAAACCTCCATGCCATGGGGCTCATGACCACCAGGGATTTTAATAATTACATGGATTTATTCCGCCTAATTGCCTCCTTTATTCAACCTCCCGATTTGCTCATTTACTTAAGGGCTTCGGTACCTACTTTAGTACACCAAATTCAAAAAAGAGGCCGTGATTACGAAAATAGCATTCGCCTGGATTACCTAAAGCGCTTAAACGAACGATACGAGGCATGGATTTCTACTTACAACGAAGGAAAATTGCTTATTGTAGATGTGGACAACAACAATTTTGCGGAAAACCCGGAAGATTTCGGAAAAATAATACAAAGTATTGATTCTGAGATTCATGGGCTTTTTGACAAATAAACAACTGTGGAGCTTTTTTAGCTAAAGGTTAAACATTTCAAGGGCGCACTGGTTTCTCTCTATGGAAATCACGCCATATGAAACATACCATCGAGTCCCTGAACGGGAAACATACATACGCCAATCCAAGCGACCTTCTAGAAGACGACCACCACGAAATATGGTCGGTCCAAACACCATTAAGACCCGACGCGTTCCGTCTTTCCAACGAGGAGAAAAAGACTAGAATCGCCATGCATTTCAGAGAAATCATGCACACCTTGGGATTAGACCTTACCGACGATAGCCTTAAGGGTACACCGGCTCGGGTTGCTAAAATGTACGTGGAGGAAATTTTTTCCGGACTAGACCCGGAAAATGAGCCAAAAATCAGCATGTTCCAAAACAAGTACCAATATCGGGAGATGTTGGTAGAAAAAAATATTCGTGTGCAGTCGCATTGCGAGCATCATTTTGTACCCATTTTAGGTGTAGCTCACGTGGCTTACATAAGCACAGGCAAAGTGGTGGGTTTAAGCAAGCTTAATCGCCTAGTAGATTACTATGCCAGACGGCCACAGGTGCAGGAACGATTGACTATGCAAATTGCTGAAGCCCTCTCGCAAAAACTAGAGACACCGCATGTTGCCGTAATCTTAGATGCCGAACATTTGTGCGTAAGAACACGAGGCATACGCGACGAAAAAAGCAGTACCATTAGTTCGGCTTACCTTGGCGATTTTGCCACCACACAAGTCAAAAACGAATTTCTCAGCTACCTGAGATAACGCTTGTTGCGCTCCTTCGAAAGGCGGATCTTCTTCCCGGAAGTCCGCCTTTCTTTTTAAAAGTTGACCAAAAGCAGACCGCTGTTGCCCTATGGGACTGTTGATGCGTTGCGTTTTCAAGACGTAGTCCCCGACCGAAGCCACAGGAACGGGATTACCGCAAGAATAGTCTCGCATCCACAGCCTCACCATGCATCCATTGAGCTTCGGGTATGCATAGCTCTTCATAGGATTAAAGCAGGAGGAAGCAGCCATCTAAATCGAGGCGCTACCACCTACTTTACCAGATAAAGCCATTATAAGGCTAACTCGTTGCCTTCAGCGTCGAAAAAACGGTAATCTATGAGAGGGTAGCTGGTGCGGCTTTCAATCTTAAAGCGCTTGCCGTACTTTTTCCTCCATTGTTTAAACAGCGATTTAAACCAACCCTTTTTAAGGTACGCCTCAACATAAGGGTGGACCATGAGTGTAATCGGCTTACCCTTATACTGCTCCAATATTTGCTTAAGACGAATTTCAATTTCGTCGGTCAAAATAACGGTGGCCGCCACCTTTCCTGAGCCTTTGCAGCTAGGGCAGGTTTCTGAAGTTTCAATATTCACCTGGGGCCTTACCCTTTCTCGGGTAATTTGAATAAGGCCAATTTTGCTTGGAGGCAACACATTGTGTTTGGCTCTATCGTCGTGCATGGCCTCCCGCATCTGTTTGTACAGAATTTTGCGGTTCTCGGCCTTATACATATCAATAAAGTCCACAACAATAATTCCTCCAATATCGCGTAAACGCAATTGACGGGCAATTTCGTCGGCAGCTTCTAGATTTACTGCTAAGGCACTTTCTTCTTGCGAATCGCCTGTTTTGACATTATTACCGGAGTTCACATCAATTACATGCAGAGCTTCGGTATGTTCAATGACCAAATAGGCCCCGGATTTCATGGGAACATTTTTGCCAAAGAGCGTTTTTATCTGCCGGTTGATGCCAAAATGTTCAAACACCGGCAATCTTCCGTTGTAGAGTTTAACGCTTTTTTCCCGCTCGGGGAAGTTTTCCTGCATATAGCTGCGGGTCTGCTCAAAGTATTCTTGGTCATTTACTATCACTTGGTCAAAGTGAAAGTCTTTATTGACCATGTCTCTAAGCAAAGTGGTTGTGCGGTTCAGCTCGCCAAGCACCTTGGTAGGTGTTTTTCCTTGGCGGATTTTCTCAAAGGCTTTGTCCCACTTTTCCACCAAGTCTTGCAAATCCTTTTCCAGCTGATCGGCAGGCTGATTTTCGGCAGCGGTTCGAATGATAATCCCGAAATTCTTTGGCTGAATCGCTTCCAAAACCTTTCGGAGTCGATCGCGTTCTTTGCCGTTTCGAATTTTGGAAGAAACAGAGACTTTTTCGGCGAAAGGAACCAATACGATATACCGTCCAGGAAGAGAAAGCTCACAGCTCAGCCGCGGCCCTTTCTGGGATATAGGTTCTTTGGCTATTTTGACGAGCACATGACTTCCTCCTTTAAGGACATCTGTAATTTTCCCGTCTTTCTTAATTTGTGGCTCAAACCTAAAATACATTAGGCTTGATTTTTTAAGGCGCCCGGAGATGGCTTCTTTTACATACTTATTTAGGGAACGTATTTCAGGACCTAAGTCGAGGTAATGCAAAAATGCATCTTTTTCATACCCGACATCAACAAAAGCAGCATTTAGGTTTGGAATAACCCGGGTAACTTTTGCAAGGTAGTAGTCGCCTACATTAAAAGCATAATCGCTTTTTTCTTTGGTAAGCTCAATAAGTTCCCTGTTTTTAAGCAGGGCAATGGAGACATCGTCCGGAGCAACATTTACCACTAGGTCGTTGCTCATAGATAAGACAATTAAACACCAAACAATAAAAGGGGCTGCCCAAGCTTGGGCAGCCTCAGGTCAAAAAAAGATTACTTTTTCTTTTTGTGTCTGTTCTTACGCAAACGCTTTTTGCGCTTGTGGGTGTTCATCTTGTGCTTCTTACGTTTTTTTCCGCTTGGCATAACGATTTTTTTTAATGTTTTTCTGCAATACTTAGGACATCCGCCAAATACACATCAAAACGGGCCCGGGCTTCTCCTTCCGGAAGGGTTTCCCGGTATCTTTGATAATATACCTGTGCACTGTCCTTCTTTCCTAATTTTATCCAGGTTTCACCTAGGTGAAAATAGGCTTCGGTACGGGTGCTATCCAGCCTTAACGCTTGACGGTACCTTTCCTGTGCCTTGGAAAATTGGGACGAAAGTACGGAAAAATGAGCTAATTCTAAAACAGTTTCTACATCCTCCGGATTTTCGTCCAACAACTCCCGCAGCAACTGAATACCCTGCATGGGTTGCTGCCCTCCTTGAACCAATGCGCTGGCCTTACCTCGCCTGGCTTCTACGTTCCGACTATCCATGGCCAAAGCAGCATCGAACATACCCATGGCCTCCTCTGCTGCCCAGGCTTGATCCTGCTCATCCATAACAGCAATTACGCTAATAAAGCGTTGCCCGGCCTCCACAAAATGGGGCAGCGAATCGGTTTCTAATGCCCGTTCTTTGGCAAATAAAGCGCCTATAGCCGGATTCCGTAAAGACCAAAAACCAAGCAACTCTTTATAGGCTTGCATCCGCTCTACCAATCCTTCGGCCTCCTTCAAGGAAAGCTCTAAGGCATTAGCTTCGGCTTGAGCGTCGCCTTCAAGCCCCTCTTTTACCTCCTGAATCTGAGATTTCAATGCCTCATCCATCTCAACGGCAGCCTTTTCTGCCACATAGTCGTCCGGGTGACGCGTAGGAATAAGACCCAAGCCCAGGCTCAAAAGCACAAAAAGCAGAACCCCTAGGCCTGCTTTTTGAAATACATGTTGCGTTGGACGCTTAATCATGGGAGTCCTTACTTAACCTTCTTCTTCACCTGACTTTGGAAAGATTTGGCAGGTTTAAAGGCAGGAATATTGTGGGCCGGAATTACTATGGTAGCATTTCTGGAAATATTTCTACCCTTCTTCTCGGCGCGGTGCTTAATGATAAAACTTCCAAATCCCCGTAGGTAAACCGGCTCTCCATTCATCAGAGAATCCTTTACGGTTTTCATGAAAGCCTCAACAGTAGCCTGTACTGCTACCTTTTCAATCCCGGTAGTGTCCGCAATTTGATTTACGATATCCGCTTTGGTCATTTGTTTGGTTTTTATTTGCGTTTATGAATGAAGTGCCAAATTTACGCAGTTTTCTGTCTATAAGAGAACTAAATACACGATGAAAACAGGCAGGTAGCTATATTTGTTCACAGGGCATGAACTTTTCTTCACACATAATTTATTGGTATAATCTGAATAAGAGAGATTTACCTTGGAGAAATACCAAAGACCCCTATCCCATTTGGCTTTCTGAAATTTTGTTGCAACAAACCAGAGTGGCTCAAGGCCTACCTTATTTTCACACTTTTTTAGAGAATTACCCCAGTTTAATCGCGCTTTCTAAGGCTTCAGAAGAGCATGTCTTTCGCCTTTGGGAAGGACTTGGCTATTACAATCGAGCCAGAAATTTGCTAAAAACAGCAAAAATTTTGGCCCAAAACCCCTATCCGCACTTCCCCAATACACCGGAAGCCCTCATGCAGCTGCCCGGCATTGGCCCATATACCGCCGCAGCCATCGCTGCTTTTGCTTTCGACTACCCCTCCCCTGCCATCGACGGCAACGCCATTCGCGTAATTACCCGCTATTTGGCCATTGACCAACCGCCGCAAAAGGCCCGTGGAATGGAGCAAGTAAAGCTTGGACTAGACAAGCTGTTTGACCCCAAGCAAGCCGCCCTTTTCAATCAAGCACTCATGGATTTCGGCGCCACCATGTGCACTCCTAAAAAACCACAATGCCACCTTTGCCCAATCGCCTCCTCGTGCCAGGCCTTTGCCCTTAAATCTCCCGAAGCATTCCCCAAAAAACTGCCCAAAAAACCAAAAAAAGAACGCCATTTCACCTTTTTGATGCTCATATACCGAAAAAAAGTACTCCTTCAACAACGCAGCGAAAAAGACATTTGGGCCGGACTTTGGCAATTCCCAATCCTTAGCGACTCCTACCTTCCGGACCCAAAAAGACAGGCAACAGAGGCCTTGCCCCTAAAAGGTAAGCTAGTTAAAACGCTTCAGCTCCAACCGCACCTGCTCAGCCACCAAAAAATCCATGCCAACATTCAAATTTGGCAACTAACCGAACCGCCTTCTTTACAGGGAACATGGCTGCCCACCAACGAAACAAGCCGTTTAGGAATGCCCCGCCTACTCACACGATTTTTAGAAAATGAGCAATGGCAGCACTTATGGCTTGACTGAACCTTTTTTTGGGGGGCATTTCCGGCTGTCCCTGCAAGTCCTCGCACAGAAGCCAAGGCACTCCAAGCCTCCGGTTGCTTGCTGCGCGCCGCATCCTCGGCTAGGATTGCCTAAGCTTCTGAGCTCCGGGCTTTCCGTTCCATCCGGGCCCCGGAAATGTCTTCCAAATTAAAAGCGACACAAAAACAGAACGTGAATAGCCATGACTGCATAAAAAAACACCGCCCCTTGGCTGTTTCCCTTTCAGAATGAATCATGGCTTAGGCTTAAAAACTACCTTTGCGCTTATGCAGTATCAAAACCCGCCTTTGCATCGTTTCACTTTAAATAACGGGCTACGTGTGGCCTGGTTAGAAACCAATGCACCCGTAGCTTCTGCCGGGCTTATGGTAGGCTGTGGTTCTTCCTTCGAAAACCATCGGGTGCAGCAAGAGGGAATGGCACATTTTGTAGAGCATATGGTGTTTAAAGGAACACATAAACGAAAAGCCCACCACATCTTAAGTCGCATGGACGAAGTGGGTGGAGACCTCAATGCCTATACCACCAAGGAGCAGACCTTTTATTACGCTACTTTCCTTAAGGAGCATATGGCGCGTGCTTTAGACTTATTGGCCGATATGGTGTCCCAGCCCACCTTTTTGCCCAAAGAAATTGAAAAAGAACGCGCCGTAATCCTTGATGAGTACCATACCGCTATGGACGATCCCATAGATGCGCTTGGAGAATGCTTCGATGAATCCTTATTTCAAAACCATCCCTTAGGACACTCTATTTTGGGAACACCCCAAACTTTAGAAAAAGTAGGCCAAAGCAAATTGTTCGATTGGCACCATACCTTTTACAGTGCCTCCAACATGGTATTGGTGCTCACCGGAAACTACCGACCGGCAAAAATTAAATACTGGGCCGAAAAGTTCTTTTCGCATTTTAAAGAAGGTAAGCCGGCCAAACCACCTGAATTTTTCGAAGAGAAAACCAGCTTTAATAAACAATCGCAAAAAGCAGTACAGAGTGCCTATGTGATGACCGGCCGTAGCCTTTTTGGACTTTACGACAAGCGCAGGCTACCCATGTTTTTGCTAAACAATATGCTGGGAGGCCCGGGAATGAACTCCAGATTCAACATGGGCATTCGCGAAAAGTATGGGCTTACGTATTTTCTGGAGTCGCAATACAGTCCGTTTCAATCGGGAGGTAGCTGGGCCGTGGCTTGGGCAGCACCCGACAAAAAGACCAAACGGGTAAATGAGCTAATTTGGAAGGAGCTAAACCGTTTTATAGAAAAGCCTTTAGGCCCCGTTCAATGGCACAAAGCCAAAACCCAACTTAAGGGACAGCTGGCTTTGTCTAATGCCTCCTCCAGCCATTTATTGCATGTGATTGCACGCTCCATTTTGGTTTTTGATGCCTTAGAAACCCTTCCGGAAACGTTTGAAAAAATGGATGCCATTCAACCCGGCGATATTCAGGACTTGGCCAGAGAAGTCTTTGACCGCGATGCCTTTTGTACCTACAGCATACGCCCCTTGGAAGATAATTAACCGCCAGGGATAGAACCCGAGAGCGGCCAAAAGTTGGGCTTAGCAGGCCAAAGGCGAGGAGGTGTAGCCTTGCGCAACCACCGCAGCCTTATGGCATGCTTAGACCAACAAATGGCCCGAAGGGTGAAAGCCCGGCAGGCGGCCAA
Organism: uncultured Candidatus Competibacteraceae bacterium; assembly: GCA_964545365.1. GTDB lineage: Bacteria > Bacteroidota > Bacteroidia > CAIKAF01 > CAIKAF01 > CAIKAF01. The sequence goes on from CAZJFM010000037.1 coordinate 22,041, forward strand.
AACAACCAAAATGGGTACCTTTGGTTATGGACTTTTTACCCGAAGCAATAGAAAAATACGCCGAAGATATGAGCAGTCCGGAACCGGAGCTGCTCGCCGAATTAAATAAGGAAACCTGGCAAAAGGTACTGATGCCCAGAATGCTTTCCGGGCATTTGCAGGGTCGTGTTTTGGCGTCCTTTGTGCAAATGATACGCCCCCAGCGTATTTTGGAGGTGGGTACCTATACCGGCTATAGCGCGCTTTGCATGGCAATGGCTATGCCTAAAGGCGCGAAACTGCATACCATTGATGTAAACGATGAGCTTAAAGATTTGGTGAATCGCTATGTAGCTAAGGCTGGCTTTTCAGATGAAATCCATTGCCATTGGAGCGATGCCAAGCAGGTGATTCAAGCGTTGGATGAGGTCTGGGATTTGGTCTTTTTGGATGCGGACAAGGAAAATTACTGCACCTATTTGGATTTGGTAAAACCCAAACTCAGACCCGGGGCCTGGGTTATTGCAGACAATGTGCTGTGGAGCGGTAAAGTTACCCAAGCCGTTGCTGCAAAAGACAAGGAAACTGCCGGACTCATTGCCTATGCGAATCAAGTGAAAGAGGATCCTGATTTTGAGCAAGTTTTACTTCCTGTCCGTGATGGACTGCTGCTTGCACAGTTCAAAGGCAGTTCTAAAGTGGCCTAAGCCTTTGCTTCGGCCCTGTCCGATGCTTGCTGACTATCGGCCTCTTCGGTTGCGTCGTCAAAGCTAAATCCTTCGTGGTACTCCAACACTTCCCAAGTATGGTCTGCAAGCAATTGTACGGTGGCCAAATAGGTAGGAACAGAAGGACCTCGGCCCCACTCTTCAGGTTTGACCATGGAAACCATGTAATCGCCGGACTTTCTTAAATAAAAATAGTAAGTATCGCCCACAACGGGTTCAAAGCTCAAGCCGGTTTGGTAAATTTTATACGAAATTTCCACCCGGTGCTTTAGACTTTTGGCTTGGCGAGCCAAAACCTCCATTTGCTCATAAAGCTGTTGCATTTGCCTGTCGGTTTGCTGCTCCATGGCTTTAATGCTTCTTCCTTTAAGCTTGCCTTTGTCTTCGGGCTTTATAACAGCACCACCAACGGTGTGTGCGTAGGGAAGAAGTCCGGGATTTTCGGTAATCTTATCCGGGTCAATGGGATTTTGAAATGCTTTCTTGGGGTTGTCTTTACTCATATGCTGTTAAGAAACTTCCTAAACCGCTGTTTTGTTGATTCAAAAGTACAGACTTTATTTCTGTAGCGCGTTAAAAATACCCGGACCAGGCGTTGAGACTATTGTTGCGAGGCTATTCTGGAGGCAATCTTGTTCCTGACGCTTAGGTACTGACGCTTAGGTACTGACGCTTAGGTACTGACGCTTAGGTACTGACGCTTAGGT